>JAGYOT010000031.1 GCA_018399455.1 Desulfobacterales bacterium | reverse complement strand
CGGAGCCGTTGACATTGACGATTTCGCGGTTTAATCCCAGTTCCTTTTCACAGCCCAGATACTGCGCGGCAAAGGCTTCGTTTAATTCGATCAGCTCAAAATCATCCAGCTTGAATCCGCTTTTGGCAAGCATATCCCTGACCGCGGGCACAGGGGAGAGCCCCATGACAGACGGGTGGCAAGCGCCTTTACCAGTAGCCAGAATACGGGCAATCGGCTTAAGACCAAGCTCATCGGCTTTCTCCGCCGACATGATAACCATGGCTGCGGCCCCGTCATTAATACCGCTGGAGTTACCGGCCGTGACCTTGCCGATTTTAGGGACAAAGGCGGGCGGCAGCTTCTGAAGATCCGCCATGGTAAGTCCGGGTCGGAAGTGCTCATCTTTGTCAAAAATGATGGGGTCCTTTTTCCTTCGCGGGACCTCGACAGGCACGATCTCATCAGCAAAATCGCCCTCCCTGGTGGCCCGTTCGGCATTGTTGTGGCTCCGAAGCGCCACCTCATCCATTTCCTCCCGGGAGATATCGTGCTTCTGAGCAATAAATTCGGCTGTATGCCCCATGATATAGGGTTTGCCCACAAAATGGGAAAGCGGCGGACGGGTTTCATCCACCGGCCCGTCCTCGGGATGCGGGATCACATGGGAGCCGCAATGCAGCCCCCGGATCAGAGCATCGACCATGACATCATCCTGCAGACGACAGCCCCAGCGGGCATTGGGCAGGACATAGGGGACTCCTGACATATGCTCAAGCCCGCCGGCCAGGATAACGTCTGACATCCCCGTCTGAATCATTGCCATGCCTGAAAGCACAGACTCCATGCCGGAGATGCAGACCCGGTTGATGGTCACTGCGGGAACCGACTCGGGGATGCCTGCCAAAAGGGCAGCCACCCGGGCGACATTCAGGGTATCGGTGGGCTCCAGGCAGCAGCCGAAGCGAACATCGTCTATGATTCCGGAATCTATCCCGGCGCGATCAACCGCCTCTTTCATGGCGATGCTGCCGAGTCTGGCGCCGCCGACGTCCTTAAGCGTTCCCCCGAAAGCCCCGATGGCGGTTCGGCAGGCAGATACAATCACTACGTCTTTCATTGTTTCCTCCTTTATCCTTGATTTTCCCTTCCGGGAAGTCTATTTTTTCCAGTTCCGGTTTCAAATTGTCAGCTTCGTTTGCGATATTCAAACAGTCATAAGTATCAGGTGCAAAACCAAGCCGGCTCAAACCAGCGAGCCGGCCAGGAGTCCATCCCGATGGGGTTTACCGAGATCGTCCTGATCGCCTGCGGCCTTGCCATGGATGCGTTTGCCGTCTCCATTGCCGCCGGCACGTCCGGCCGGCTTTCCGGAAAACGCGCCATATTTCGCCTTTCTTTTCATTTCGGGCTGTTCCAGGCCATGATGCCGGTTATCGGCTGGTATATGGGCATTCATATTGCCGCCCTGATTTCAGCCATGGATCACTGGATTGCCTTTGCTCTGCTTCTGTTTGTCGGCCTTAGAATGATCATCGGCGGTTTTGAAACCGAATCAGAGACGTTTACCAAAGACCCCTCCCGCGGAACGAGCCTCGTCATGCTTTCGGTCGCCACCAGCATCGACGCTCTGGCCGTGGGATTGAGCCTTGCCATGCTGCGAATCAACATCTGGTATCCCAGTGCCGTGATCGGCATCGTCACCGCCGCCCTCTCCGTTGCCGGAATCCATGCCGGGAAAACCCTGGGCCGCAAATTCGGCTCCCGGATGGAAATAATCGGCGGCGGCATTCTGATTCTGATCGGGTGCCGGATTTTATTGACGCATCTTTTGCAGGAGCTATGATGCGGATTGGATCATCCAGCGGCGCATGGCCGGCACCACCGTTTTTGACCAGTCCCCGGAGAGCCTGATCCTGATAAACTGCCGGTACAAATGATGCAGTATGTTTTCGATGCGCTCCACTTGCGAGATCTGTCCAAGGACCCGCTGCTCCGTATCTCCCTCCTCTGATTCCGAAGACTTTTCCGGCGGCTTGAAGCTGGTGATGTTTAAACTCTCCCCCCTTAAGTTAAACCGCCACTCGGCCTCGGGGGTTTTCGCTGCCAAACTGATCTCCGTCACCAGGGCGCCTTTTTGAAGTGCGACCACCCCTTCTTCAAGACCGGCGCCATCGCCTTTAATGGTAACGGTTTCGTCACGGTTGTGCCGGCTGTTTTCCAGAACAATCCGGTTGCCGACGGTGAGATCAATACTGTCCGAGTCGGGAAATTTCAGGCCCGCCTTGTCGGTTTCCATCATGAACCACAGCCAGGTCAAAAATTCATGGCCCAGGTACTTATAGCGGTTGTAAGCCACGGCCACATCAAGCATGGGTACCCTCCTTCTTAAAAACCGTTGGCTGCAGCTGCTGCAGGAGGTCTTTTTGATCATCAGTCAAACCGCAGGTCAGATCCGCCTCGGTATAGGGAAACAGCCGAATGATGGAGAGCCTGAATGTTTTTGAAAACAGGCTTTCCAGCTCCTCGTTCGCCGCCTTTTGAGTTGAAAAAAACCATAGGCTTCCGCCTTCATAATTCCATACGACCTCATAGGTGTTCGGGGTTGCAGGAATCCGTACATAGAGCCGCCGGGCCACTTCGTCGCGCAGTTCCTGCTTTTCATTGCGGGTCAGACTGTTTCGGCCGGTCTGGGTCAAGCGTTTGGCCACGGCCGCATGCAGATGCTTGTTCAAGACCTTGGCCGGGATCTGTTTTTTGTCAATGCGCAGGGAGAACACCAGGTGGGTCCCAAAGACCAGGTTGGCTTTGTCAAAATCCGGCTCATAGGGGGATTCAAAGCATGTCCAGCCGCTGCTTTTCTCCGCCGGATCATTATCGATTTCACGGATCATAAAATTTTTAAGCCGCTCCCGCACGTTGTCCATAAAAGGATCCGGAATCCTGCCGTCCACCCGATAGCGCGCAAGTGAGAGTGTTGCGGATAATAAGCCCATAATTCTGACCTCCCGGGTAAAAGATAAAATGCTCAGCATAGTTGAAGCAATCGCCCTCTCTTAAACTTTAAAGCCGCATCCAGGCAAGTATTTTTTCCTGTAAAAATTGAACCGAAATTGATATGAATGAGCTTCAGAATCAAGATAGATTGTTGAAATTAATTGAAAATCAGGACAATCCAAATGTATTTTATTGCTGATCTTCACATCCATTCCAGGTTTTCGCGGGCAACGGCCAAGACTCTGAATTTCCCAAACCTCTACATCGCCGCCCGGGAAAAAGGCATTCACGTACTTGGCACGGGCGATTTTACCCATCCGGCCTGGTTTGAAGAAATCCGGGATCAACTGGTTGCTGCAGAACCCGGGCTGTTTAAACTGCGGCCCGATTTGGAGGCGGAATGCGAAAAAAACATCCGGGTCAAGGAAAGCTTTCCGGTACGGTTCATGCAGACCTGTGAAATCAGCAATATTTACAAAAAAAACGGCGTAACCCGAAAAACCCACAACCTGATCATGCTGCCCGAGCTTGAAGAAGCCGCCCGGCTCAGCAGTCGTCTGGAACAAATCGGCAATATCCGGTCAGACGGGCGCCCCATCCTGGGACTGGACAGCCGGGACCTCCTTGAAATTCTGCTGGAGACCTCAAAGACGGGCTATTTGATTCCGGCTCATATATGGACCCCCTGGTTCTCCATGTTTGGCTCCAAATCTGGCTTTAACAGCATTGAAGAGTGCTTTGAGGATTTAACCCCCCACGTATTCGCCGTTGAAACCGGGCTTTCGTCCGATCCGCCGATGAACTGGCGGGTCGGGAACATCGATGGACTGACCCTGGTGTCCAATTCGGACGCGCATTCCCCGGCCAACCTGGCCCGCGAGGCAAACATTTTTAACACGGAACTGAGCTTTCCGGCCATTAGAGAAGCCCTTGAAAGCGGGGACCCCGAAGCATTCGGAGGGACCCTTGAATTCTTCCCGCAGGAGGGCAAATACCACCAGGACGGCCACCGCAAGTGCAACGTCAACCTGCCTCCCGGGCAGGCAATCCGGTATAACGGAATCTGCCCGGTCTGCGGCCAGCCCCTCACGCTAGGGGTTCTGCATCGCGTCGAAGATCTGGCCACCCGAAAAGAAGGTGAAAAGCCTGAAAAAACCCATCCCTTTTACAGCATTATCCCGCTGCCGGAGATCCTTGCCGAAATCGTGGGAACCGGGCCAAAAAGCAAAAAAGTCGCCGCCTATTGTCAACGTGTGCGGGAATCGCTCGGCCCGGAGCTGGCTGTACTGCACACCCTGTCTATCGATGCCCTGGATCAGGCCGGAATCCCGCTTCTCACCGAGGCCGTCCGGCGCATGCGGGAGGGAGCGGTCTACATCACACCCGGCTTTGACGGCCAGTACGGCAAAATCCGGGTATTTACCAAAGAAGAACGGGATCGGCTGATCGGGCAGAAAAACCTTTTCAAAACGCCCGCCGGCAGCGACAAACAGGCCGGCCGGGGGCGTCAATCTGCCCCCGGAAATGCATCCTCCCGCCAGGAAGGACTCTTCTTTAAATCTTCTGAGACATCGCCGGGAGGCCCTTCACACACGGCGGGACAAATCAATCATAGGCCCGACACATCCGGCACGTCATCGGAAGATAAGCGGCAAGCTGATCTCCTGTCCGGTTTGAATGCCCATCAGGAAGAGGCCGTCCGGCACGGGGAAGGGCCCCTCATGATTGTGGCCGGCCCCGGCACGGGCAAAACAAGAACTCTGACCTGCCGGATCGCGCATTTGATAAAAACACAAACAGTCCGGCCCGATCAGATTCTTGCGCTCACCTTTACCAACAAGGCGGCTGCCGAGATGGGAGAACGGATCTCAGGGTTTTTCGGGCAGGCGGATGGACTGCCAATGACGGCAACCTTTCATTCCTTCTGTCACAGCTTCCTGAAAGAGACCGGGCAATGCGACGAGTTTGTAATTATCGACGACGATGACCGGGCTCGCCTGGTGAGGGAATCGGTGGCGCGCGTTAAAAGCCGGGCATCTTTTCCACGGCTCAGCGCAAACAGTGTATTTGACCGCATCATTGCCGCCAAACAGCAAATTTTGAGCCCCGGTGAGGAGGACTCCGACAAGCTCTCGGCAATAGCAGGAGAAATGGGCGGGGAGCTTTTACGAGCTTGCTATCTGGCCTATCAGGAAATGATGGGGGCGCAAAAACTCTGGGATTACGAGGACCTGATTTTTAAAGCCGTGACCCTGCTGGAATCAGATCCGGAGATCTGTACCCGTTACCGCAGACGCTACCCTTATATTTTTGTTGATGAATATCAGGATCTAAACTATGGTCAGTATCGGATTATCCGGGCACTTACCCATCCGGACAGTAATATCTGTGTCATTGGCGATCCTGATCAGTCCATATACGGCTTCCGCGGCTCTGACGTAACATTCTTCCGCCGCTTTTTCCATGATTTTCCCCGGGCCAAAAGGATTCGTCTGCTTCAGAACTACCGGTCAACCGAGACCATTCTTGAAGCCGCCCATCAGGTGATTTGCGGTCATAGCCTGGATGAAACCCATGAACAGCTCCACTCGGGCATCGAAGGGCCCCCTGCCCTTCCGCTGCTGGAGGCGCCCACAGAAGCTGCTGAAGCCGTTATGATCGGAAAAACCATCGAGGCCATGATCGGCGGCACGGGATTTTCCTTTGACGACTTCGGCGGCAATGAAACCAATCGCCATGACCCGTATTATGCGTTTTCCGATTTTGCTGTGCTTTTTCGTACCCGGGCCCAGGCCGATGTCCTTGCTGACACCTTTAACCGGGCCGGCATCCCCTTCCAGACGGCATCCAAGGAAAGTTTGTGGCGCCAAAAGGGAATTTATGAAGCCATGGCCTGCCTGAGGCTCCTTGAGGGCTGCAGCACCTATTTTGATCTTAAGCAAAGCCTTGAGACCCTGGCACCGGATATGACTCAAAGCGACATTCAGGCTATGATGGAATGGGGCGAAAGCCGGCACCTGCCCTTAAACGGTCTGATGGCGGAAGCCGAACGCCTGTCCTTCGCCGAGCTTGCCCCTTCCCCACGGGCCCGTCTGGAATCCTTCCTTGGCCGGCTCTCCGGCCTTTGCCGTGATACAACGGGCCTGACCGTATCTCAAAAACTCGCCTGCATTAGCCGGTTGCCGGAATTAGAAGCGGTCTGGCAGTCCAACAGCGGCCGACGGGAGGATTTAAACCGGGTGCTGACAATGGCGGCGCCCTTTGATGATAATGCCCAGGCGTTTATCGAATCGGCCGCCCTTCAAAGCGACCCGGACATATACGATAAAAAAAGCCAGAAAGTGGCCCTTTTAACCTTCCACGCCGCTAAGGGGCTTGAGTTTCCGGTAGTTTTTGTCGCCGGCTGCGAGGCCGGTCTGATTCCTCTCGCTATTGCCGGAAAGACGGATGACCCAGCCGAAGAGCGGCGCCTGTTTTATGTGGCCATGACTCGGGCAAAGATGCTTCTGTTTTTGACCCGGGCGCAAAACCGTAATATCTACGGCAGAAATGAAAGCCGCGCGCCATCGCCGTTTTTGGCTGAAATCGGGCAGCGTCTCCTGGACGAGGCGCACGCGACGGCGAAACCCAAACGCAAAACGCAACAACAGTTAAATCTGTTCTAAAGGAGTTTTCATGGAAGAAGTTCACATCAGAGAAATTCCCCTTGACAATGATCTGCGACTCAACCTCTATGACGCCTCCAGACGGCTTGCCGGCGATCGCTGGCTCCTCCGGCTGATTGTAAGGATCATCATGGACCTTGATGAGACATGGATCCCGCAGCCAGGCGACCCGGTTTCAAAAACAGCGCTTAAATCCGTCATCGGGCCCGAAACAGTCTTTGAAACCGTCAAAACCCGGCATTTTATCGATGAGCGGAAAAAAGATACGGTTTTTCAGTCCATGATCGATGATTTTGTCCGCCACAGCCTTTCCTACCTGGCGCATCCGGACTTTGGCCGGCGATTTATCCTGAAGCAGTACCAGGACAAACAAAAAAGGGGGGTTTGATGAAAGAGATTTTGGTTAAGGATCTGATGGTCCCGCTGGATCAATATGCGACCATCAATGAAGCCGCCACCCTTTATGAGGCGGTGCTTGTCCTTGAAAAAGCGCAGGCGGAGTACCGGAAATGCCAGAAAACCTATTTGCACCGGGCCGTGCTGGTTTATGACGCAACCGGGAAAATAGTCGGCAAACTGAGCCAGATCGATCTCCTTAAAGGCCTGGAGCCCAAATACAACCATGCAGCGGCCGAGACGGGGCGGACTGAGCCCAAAAGATTCAGCCGAAAATTTCTGCGTTCCCTTATTCATCAATTTTCCCTGTGGGATCGGCCGCTTGTCGATATCTGCAAAAAAGCCGCTCAGCTGCGTGTCAAAGACTGCATGGACATCCTGGAAGAAAATGAATTTGTTGAGGCTGACGATTCATTGGCCGTTGCGGTCCATCACCTGGTGCTGGGCCGCCGCCAGTCCCTGCTGGTGATGAAAAACGAAGAAATTGTTGGCATCCTGCGGTTGACCGACGTTTTCCATGAAGTCACCAACACCATCAAGGCCTGCCAAATCTAACGGCCTCTAACCTATCAACCGCAACGGCGGGATTAAACCGGGTGCCAAAATGGCGGTTGAACATTTGGCTGAATTCTGCCAGAATAATTAATTACAGGTTTTTATGGAAACCATATTCAAAAATTAACGGAACCCAACCGGTATGAACATCCGGACATTTTCAGCCATGAAAAAAGGCCCTCGCAGCAAACAGGAAGATTGTCTTCTGGTGGGGACCGAAGTGATTCAAGCCGATGAATATGAAAAGGAATACCAGTTTGATGCACAGTCTCTGCTGGTAGCCGCCTGTGACGGTCTGGGCGGCCATGAAGCTGGAGATGTCGCGAGTTCTTTCGTGTGCCGCCAGCTCAGATCCCGATTTCAGGCGGACAGCTTCCAACCGAAGGCCATTTCCGGAATGATTAAAAGCATTCAGGAATCATCCTGCGAACATTTGCCTGGAAATTGCGGCACGACGCTGGCCAGCCTTTTCGTCTCCCGACAGCGTATATGTGCCTTCAATGCCGGGGATAGTCGAATTTACAAAATCGAGAAGGACAGAGCCCGCTACATCTCCCATGATCACTCGGTGGTACAGGGGCTGCTTGACAATTACCTGATTCTGCAGGAGACAGCCCAGCATCATCCCTATAAGAACCTGATTGAATTCGGGGTGGGGCCTCTGTTTGTTGATTCATGGGCAAATCATTCCGTTTTTGTCCACACCGAGCGCTTTGATCCGCCATCGGCATTTCTCCTTTGCAGCGACGGTTTAAGTGACCAGTTGACGGAAGAGGAAATCCACCGGTGGTTGACGCCTGAACCGGCGAAAAACGGCCACGCGCTCTTATCGGCCGTTATGGAAAAAGGGCTCATTGATAACACCAGTTTTACAGTTGTAGAGATTGATTAACGCCAAACAACCTTCTTTTCGGATCGGTGGATCGGGGAATACAGGCTGAATGGAAGATATTATAAAAAAATGTCTCCCGACTTATGAAATCATCAGCAAGATCGGGGAAGGGGTAAACGGCATTGTCTACCATGTCCGTGATAATTTAAAGGAACGGGCGGTCAAGGTTGTCCCCATCATGGTAGAGCGTTCCATCTCCTATAAAACACCGAAAGACCTTGATTCAAAGATATCTCACGATTTCCATGCCGTGCAGTCCTATTATGGTAAGATCAAAGGCGAAGGCGTTATGGAAATCTACGACTTTCATCTGGTTGACAAACGGGTATCCAAACAGGAGGCCAAGGCCTACCTGATCCTGCTGATGGAGTACTACCCCTACAACCTCCTCAACTGGGTACTCGACGATTTTCCCCTGCCGCCCAGATCCTGCCTGCGGCTTATGATGGAACTGGCGACGGTATTAAAGCGCCTCTGCCAGAACACCACGGAATCGTTTATCGTAAAGGATCTCAAGCCTTCGAATCTATTATTGGACCGAAACGGAAAACTCCTGATTGGAGACCTGGGGGGCTTACAGCGGTTAAGCAGTGTATCCGCCTCGGCCAATGCCCAGTTTACGCCTAACTGGTCGGCCCCGGAAATTCTTCTGCAAAACGAAAATGCCGGTATTGCCAGTCTTGTTTTTTCTTACGGCTTTGTCTGCTATTTTATATGGTTCGGCGCTCTGCCCTATGAAAAAGAAAATTTCAACGACCGCATCCGCCGGATCAAAACAGACGGGCTTGAGTTCCCGAGAACCGATATCCCGGAAAAGGCGCGGGAGCTGATTCAGCAGTGCTTGAATTTTGCACCGGAGGACAGACCGGCAAACTTTGAAATCATCACCAAACGGCTGAACGAACAGAATCTTCTAATCGCTCAAACCCCGATGTTCTCGAAAGTTGAGCACTCGGCCCTTGAAGAGCTCCGACGTCGGCCGCAACCTTCTGTTCCGCGAAGCAGCTCAGGCAAATCTCAAACATCTGCCCGGTCCGATATCCATAAAGCAGGGGACATATGGGTGGAGCCTGCAACCGGTATGGATTTTGCTTGGGTTCCCTCGGGAACCTTTCGCATGGGATGCGGCAACTGGGACGGGGAGGGAAGCCGAAATGAATTTCCGGTTCACGAGGTCTATATCGATGGCTTCTGGATGGCGAGATACCTTGTAACCCAGGCCCGCTGGAAACAAGTGATGTCCACCGCGCTCTGGAAAATGGTCAAAAGCAGCAACCCTTCAAGGTTTAAACTTTCGGGGGATCATCCCGTTGAACAGATCTCCTGGTATGATGCCAGGGAATTCATCCAAAAACTTAGCGCATTGAACAAGGGGCGGTATCATTTTCGGCTCCCCACCGAGGCGGAATGGGAATACGCCGCCCGAAGCTGTGGGAAAGCAGAACCGTTCTCCGGCGGCAAAGACCTGGAGAAACTGGCCTGGTACTCCGCAAACAGCAGCATGACCACCCAGCCCGTGGGTTTGAAACAGCCCAATAAGCTCGGGCTGTATGACATGAG
>JAGYOT010000309.1 GCA_018399455.1 Desulfobacterales bacterium | reverse complement strand
TCCCAGTCCACCGGCAGCCGTACGGCATGGCCGGACTTGTTTTGAAAAAGCAGATAGCCCCGGTTTTTGCCATAAAGATAAATATCACGGGTGATCTCAACATCCACGCGACAGTATTCGACGATCTCCTGAATACGGCCCTGCTTCCACCATTCCAGCGCTTTCAGTCCATCCGCGCTTTTTTCAACGCCAAGACTTGCTTTGGCCAGATGGTTAAGGGACAGCCTGTAACCCAGGCGCTCGTAGACAGCCTCCAGGATATCCAGGGTTTTTAACTCACGGGGATCAGCTTCTGTGTACCCGCTCAGCACCTGGTAATCAAATCGTTTGATGTTAAACCCGACGACAAGATCCAGCGCCTTCAGATGGTCCATCAGGTTGGGGATGTCCGTTTCATAATAGGGATAGTAGCGGTCGGTTTGGGAGTCATACAGGACCACGCAGCTGATACCCATTTGATCGGCCTTATGCCATCCGCCCACTTCGTCTGCAGATCGCTGGGTTTCCAGGTCAAGGACCCCATAGTGAATTGATTTTTCGGGTTTTTCCCTTTCCGGCGGACGGGTATCGGCCGGGGCGCCAATGAAAAGCGGGCCTGCCCGTGTGGAATTTGCAGCTATCGTTTTCTCCCCTGATCCCGGAAACAGTATTTTTTTCAATATGGCCAGTGCGGCTGCTTTATCAATAGGCCGGTTGCCGGAGCCGCACTTGGGGGAATGAACGCAGGAGGGACATCCCGCTTCGCAATCGCAGGTGCGGATCGTCTGATACGTGTGATCTATCATTTCCTCGGCGCGGGCGTAAGCCTGGCGGGTAAGACCGATGCCGCCGGGGATTCCGTCGTAGACAAATACGGCCGCACACCCAACCTGAGGGTGAAAGGGAATGGAAATACCGCCCAAATCGTTTCGGTCAGTAAGTACCAGCAGCGGACAAATACCGATGGCGGCGTGCTCGATTGCGTGAATCCCGCCCATGAAATGCATCTGTTCGCGTTCAATGAACGCCTGAATGACCGGTGGCACCTTTAACCAGATGCCCTCGGTCTCAAAGACCTGAGGGGGCAGATCGAGTGAGACGATATGGAGACGTTGCCTGGACTGCAAATGCCATTTTTCATATCCGGTCACCTGGTCCGTGACCTTCAGGCGGCCATAAAACATACGGGTGCCAAAAACCTGCTTTTCTGCATAAGTTTCAAGAATCTCGGTCTGTTTATCGGCCCGCACCCGGGTGTAGTAGCTCGGCCGGGCAGGCGCCACCACCACTGTCTGACTTCCCGAATCAAGCTTTTCCACACGATAAGTTTTTCCCATATGCAGGTAGATGGCGCCCGGATGGGTTTCCCGGAATGCCCGAAAGGCATCAATCTCTCCCAGATTGTCACCTGAATTTTGGGCGATGATGGTAAACTGGCTGCCTGAACCGCGTAATTCCACAAACCGGTGCGGGTTTTTGACAGGGGAAAAATAGGTGCTGCCGTCTGCGCTTTTGAAAAGGCCTCCCTGTTCGGCCAATTTATCAGCGATCCCTAATACCGTTTTTTCCTTCAGCCATTCTTCGTCTGCATGTAGCGGGGCCTCCGCGGCTGCGCACACGAGGTGCTTTTTAAGAATGTCCGGATGAAGGGGATTGATCACAGCCGACTCCGGGCCCTTGTCAAAAAATGCGGCAGGATTGCGCATAATATACTGATCCAAAGCATCTTCACCGGCAATCAGGACAACCGCGGAATCATCTCCGGTGCGGCCGACCCTGCCTCCCCGCTGCCATGTGGACATAATGCTGCCCGGGTAGCCGACAAGGAGGCAAAGATCCAGATCCCCGATATCAATTCCCAGTTCAAGGGCACTGGTTGAAATCACCGCCAGAAGTTCACCCGAGACAAGCTTCTGTTCAATATCGCGGCGCTGGGCTGGCAGAAACCCGGCGCGGTAGGCACTGATTTTTCCTGCGAACTGACCTTTCTGGCTGCCTGCCCAGACGGAAATCAACTCCGTCATTTTTCTGGACTGCGTGTATACGATGGTGCGCAGTCCCCGGTAAAGGGCCGCTTTTAAAAGCATGATGGCGGCATGGGACGGACTTTCTGCAGGATTTAGAAACACAAGGTGGCGCTTTCCCCGGGGAGCACCGCTTTCTGTTTCGGTATGGACCGGTATGCCGGTGAGCGACTCACAGTGCGCCGCCGGGTTGGCAATTGTGGCTGAACTAAATATAAAAGTCGGAAAGCTTCCGTATTTTTGACAGATCCGGCGAAAGCGGTTGAATACCTGGGCCATGTGTGAGCCCATCACGCCCCGGTAGGTATGGACTTCATCCACCACAACCGTTTCAAGGCCGGCAAAAAACCCGGCCCACTTGTCATGGTGAGTCAGGAGGGCCAGGTGCAGCATTTCCGGATTGGTTAAAAGAATATTCGGAGGATCGGTCCGGATTTTTTTGCGATGCCAGGCGGTGGTATCGCCGTCGTATACAGCCGCCCGGGGCGGCGTATCACCGGGGACGGCTTGCGCCATGGCTTCAAAGGTGCGAAGCTGATCCTGTGCCAGGGCTTTTAAAGGAAACAGGTAAATCGCCCGTGACTCAGGGTTTGCCATTATGCGCTCCAGTACGGGCAGGTTGTAGATAAGGGTTTTGCCGCTTGCCGTCGGGGTGGAGGTCACCACATGCTGCCCCCCGCGAATTTTTTCAATGGCACGATACTGGTGGGTATAAAGGGTGCTGATGTTCAGTGCAGCAAGAATCTCCCTGATGTTTTCGGAAAAGGCTTCTTTTCCGGAAACATAACCGGGCTCCAGCGGCGGTATCTCCCGATGATAGACCACCTGGTGCCGCATTCGCCTGGAATGGACAAGCGCCTGAATGTATTCGGCGATATCGCCGGCGGCGGCCGGCTGTGTAGTTCCCGGGGCGTTCATTCGAAAATTTCAGTCATTCTCAGCGTCTTGACGCCATCAAATCTTTCAGAATCGAGATTACATTGCCCCCGCGCTCTCTGGCAATGGCGTGGGCTTCCGATACAATTCGGGCCGCATGTTCCTGCAGTTTTTGTTTTTCCGGCAGAGGCAGATCATGCTGTTTGTATCGCCATTCAAGCAGCTTGAGAGCGAATTTTTCTTCCTGTTTCCTTATCAATCCCATTTTTCAATTCAGCCTCAGGCTTCTTTCCTCCCTGACTCCGCAGATCGCCAAAATCAATTCCTGAAGCACGTATTCCGGGTTTCGGCCCGTGCTTTTCAATTCGACATCCGCTTGATGGAGGCGAAAAAATGCGGAGTTTAATTCGTTTTCGGTAAAATTTGCGGCCTTTAGAAACTGCTGATAAACCGGATAAGGATTATTGGGCTGCCGGGCAATGAGAAGCTCCGTGGCCGGCATTTTCTTCTGCCCTTCCGGGCCTGTGCTTTTTTTTGACCAGGCGGCTACGGTATTCTGTAAGGATTTATCATACTCCTGGATTTTTGGCATGACCACCGCTTTAAACCGGGCATAGGGCATGCCCGCCTGCCAGCAGTTTCCCATGGCACTGCTGACAAACCCCTTGACCAGCAGGAGGCGACGTACTTGGTTGGTCAGGGCCATTAATATCTGCAGGTAATGGTAGCCCGCATTCAGCAGTTCCGAGAGACGCGCAAGCG
>JAGYOT010000308.1 GCA_018399455.1 Desulfobacterales bacterium | reverse complement strand
GGAGGGGCTATGAAGAAAAACTCATGAAAGCGTTTGTAGAGTTCGAGGATGTGGTCCGCATCAATGCCCATGGCCAAACCAAAAGCTCGGTTACCCTACGTTCCGGCCTTCAGGTGGATCTTCGCATTGTTCCGGGGGTCTCCTATGGTGCCGCTCTGCATTACTTTACCGGATCCAAAGCCCACAACGTCGCGGTTCGCAAACTGGCGATAGAGAAGGGCTTAAAAATAAATGAATATGGTGTTTATCAGGACGATGAACGAATTGCTGGGGAAACCGAGGCAGATGTGTACCAAACGGTGGGACTTTTTTATATTGAACCCGAGCTGCGTGAAAACCTGGGGGAAATTGAGGCGGCCCGGGCCGGAACGCTGCCTGAATTGATAACGGTTTCCGATATTCGGGGGGATTTGCATATGCACAGCATCTGGACCGACGGGACAGCCGGCATTATGCAAATGGCGGAGGCCGCCAGGGAGCTGGGCTATGAATATATTGCCCTTACGGATCATTCCAAGAAGGTCACCATCGCCAACGGCTTGAATGAAAAGCAGGTCAGGAAATACATAGCCCGGATCGACGAGATCAACGAACAAATCAAAGGAATTACGATTCTCAAGGGAATGGAGGTGGATATCCTTTCAGACGGCACACTGGATCTCGATGATTCGGTTTTAAAACAACTGGATTTGACTGTCTGCTCCGTCCATTATCAGTTAGGCCTTGCCCGGGCCAAACAGACCGAAAGGGTGATACGGGCCATGGACAACCCTTATTTCAGCATCCTGGGTCATCCCAGCGGGCGTTTGATTAACAAACGCGAGCCGATGACAATCGACATGGAGGCCGTCATCGAAGCCGCAGGCCAGCGAGGAGTCATCATGGAGCTTAACGCTCAGCCCGATCGCCTGGACCTTGCTCACAACTATTGCCAGGCCGCAGCGGCAAAAGGCGTCAAGCTGGTTGTCTCAACCGATGCACACAGCCCTGACAATTTAAAACTGATAAAAAACGGCATAACCGAGGCCCGCCGCGGATGGCTGACAAAATCGGATGTCATCAACACACGGCCCCTTAAGGGCCTGATGCCTGTGCTCAAACGGAAATAATCCAACTTCATGTTTTGTTTTAAGACGATATTGACGCTAATCATCTAGAATCTAGAATCAAAAACGGAGGTGAGAGGTATGGAAATCAGAGGAAACACGTTTATCATTACCGGCGGGGCATCCGGCCTCGGCGAGGCAACCCTGAGAAGCCTGGTTGAGGCAGGCGGCAAGGCTGCTGCGTTTGATGTGGCCGATGAAAAAGGCGAGGCCCTGGTCCGTGAACTGGGTGAATCCGTCATCTATTGCCACACGGATGTAACCGATGAGGCTTCGGTTCAAGACGGTGTCCAGAAGACCCTGGACCGCTTCGGGGCCATTCACGGCGTGATCAACTGCGCCGGCATCGGCATTCCCGCCAAAGTCGTGGGCAAAAAGGGGCCCATGCCGCTGGACACCTTTAACAAAACCATACAGGTCAACCTGGTGGGGACCTTCAACGTGATCCGGCTGGCTGCGGTGCATATGACAGGCAACACCCCGAACGAGGAAGGCGAACGCGGAGTCATTGTCAATACCGCATCCGTTGCCGCCTATGAAGGTCAGGTCGGCCAGGTCCCCTACGCGGCATCAAAGGCCGGAATCGTGGGCATGACGCTTCCCCTGGCAAGGGAATTCGCCGGCCATGGGATCCGGGTCCTCACCATTGCGCCCGGTCTCTTCGAAACGCCCATGTTTGATGCCCTGCCGGAAAAAGCCAAAGAGTCGCTGCAGGCCCAGCTGCCCTTCCCGTCCCGCTTCGGCCGTCCTGCCGAATTTGCCCGGATGGTGGGCGCTATTCTTGCCAACCCGGTTTTAAACGGCGAGACCATCCGCCTGGATTCCGCTATGCGGATGCAGGCGCGATAGAATGCCGGAAAGGCGGAAAAGGAGGAATCATGATGAGAAAAGTCGCCATTGTAGGGACCGGACATACAGATTTTGTTTTCCAATCCCCTAAGACAGAAATTGAAATGTTTTGTGAGGCTGCCACAGAAGCCATGGCTGAAGCCTCCGTGACACCCCGGGACATCCAGGCCTTATACTGCGGCAATGTATTTGGTGATTTCAGCGAAGGCCAGGGAATGATCCAGTCCTATATCGCCAATGACCTGGGTTGTCATCATGTGCCGGCCACCCGGTTTGAAGGCGCCTGCGCTTCAGCTACCCTGGCCATCCGGGATGCCTTCATGTGGGTGGCATCCGGATTCTATGACATCGTCCTGGTGGGCGGTTGTGAAAACGCGACGGCCATGGGTACACCGCTGGCTACCCGAACCTTTGCCATGGGCACGGACAGCAAGTACGAGTTTCCCGCCGGACTCACGTTTCCCGGTTTCTTCGCGCTTCTGGCCAATCTTTACAGCGTGAAATACAATGTCCCCATGGAGCGCCTGCGGGAGCAGATGTCGCTGGTATCCGTGCAGTCGCATTTTTACGGCACCAAAAACCCCCATGCGCAGTTCAAGCACAAGGAGGTGACTGTTGAACAGGTATCAAACGGCTTTATGGTGGCCTCGCCGCTTCGCCTGCTGGACTGCTGTCCCTTCTCCGACGGCGCGGCCGTCCTTGTGCTGGCATCCGAGGATGCGGCCAAAAAACTGACCGACAAACCCGTCTACATTACGGGCGTCGGCCAGGCATCCTCGCCCCGGATGAGTGCTCAGGCGCCTTACCTGCCGCGGATCCGGGCGCGCGAGCTATCGGTCAAGCAGGCCTATGACATGGCCGGGGTCGGACCGGAAGATATTGATCTTTGCGAACTTCATGACTGCTTCAGCATCGCCAGTCTTATTGCCGCGGAAAACCTGGGTTTTGCTGAAAACGGCAAAGCCGGTGAACTCTGGGAAAAGGGCGAAACCAAAATCGGGGGCAAAATTCCCATTAACATCTCCGGCGGCCTGAAATCAAAAGGCCACCCCATTGGCGCCACCGGCGCCTCGCAGGCCTGTGAAGTGACGCGCCAGCTCCGCGGCGACATGGTCAGTCAGGGGCGGCAGGTCGAAGGAGCCCGGACCGGCCTGGTAGACACCCTGGGCGGCGACGGCATTATCAGCAATCTTGTGCTTCAGGTGCTGTAAGCATCCAATCTCAAGCTGACCCCGAATTCGAGGAGGAGACTATGGAATACAAACTTCCCTTTAAAGACTACCATAAAGCGCTCACTAAAAATCAGCTGCTGGGGCTTCGGTGCAAGTCATGCGGAACCGTGACCTGTCCCCCGCAGATGAGCTGCAGCCAATGCGCCGGCCTTGATCTGGACATTGTGGAGCTCTCAGGCCGGGGCAAAATCATGACCTACACAACCATTTATGTGCCGGCCGAGGGCCGGGAATCCGAGGCTCCCTATATCATTGTCCTGGTTGAACTCGAAGAGGGCCCATGGATTATGGGCAATCTCTACGATATGGATCCGTCCCGGGCCTCGTTTGATTTAATCGGCAAATCCGTACAGCTGGGCACACGGGTCTTCCCGGGAGACAAATACTCGGACGGCCCGGCCGCCCGCCCGGTTTTCCGGTTTACGGACTAACCGGCCCGAGGCAGCGCTTCTTATTGTCGAGTAG
>JAGYOT010000307.1 GCA_018399455.1 Desulfobacterales bacterium | reverse complement strand
TGAGAAATCCATGAGCGACGTCCAGTTCGATGACGTGGCCGGCCTGGAGAATACCAAAAAGGAACTTCAGGAAATCATCGGGTTTTTAAAGGCCCCGGACAAATACCGTTCACTGGGCGGAAAACTCCCCAAAGGCGTGCTCCTGGTAGGCCCTCCCGGCACCGGGAAGACCCTCATGGCCCGCGCGGTCGCCGGCGAAGCGGATGTCCCGTTTTTTTCGATCAGCGGATCCGAGTTTATTGAAATGTTTGTGGGCGTAGGCGCCTCCCGTGTCCGCGACATGTTTGACCGGGCCAAGAAGGACTCCCCGGCAATTATTTTCATTGATGAGATCGACTCCATCGGCCGCGTCCGGGGCACCGGCGTCGGGGGCGGCCACGACGAGCGGGAGCAGACCTTAAACCAGATTTTAAACGAGATGGACGGATTCTCCCCGCATGAATCCGTTGTTGTCATGGCCGCCACAAACCGTCCGGATGTGCTGGACCCCGCGCTTACCCGGCCGGGCCGCTTCGACCGCCAGGTCACCCTGGAGCTTCCGCAAAAAAACGCCCGCATTGCGATTCTGAAAGTCCACACCAAACATGTCAGCATGGGAGGGGATGTGGATCTGGAATCAGTCGCCAACCGGACTGTCGGCTTCTCCGGGGCGGAGCTTCAGAACCTCGTCAATGAAGCGGCCCTGCTTGCCGCCAGAAAGGAAAAGGACCGGGTGGAAGCCGACGATTTTGATCAGGCGCGGGATAAAATCCTCATGGGCATTGAGCGCGAAGATCTCATCAATGAAGAGGAAAAAGAGATGATCGCCTATCACGAAGCCGGCCACGCACTGATGGCAAAACTTCTGCCGGGCGCGGACCCGCTTGAAAAGGTAACCATTATCCCCCGGGGAAGGGCTTTGGGGGCCACCGAACAAGCGCCGGAGGAGGACAGGTACAACCTGACGCGCCGCTACCTGCTGGATCGGGTAACCGTCATGCTGGGCGGCCGTGCGGCCGAGAAGGTGCAGTTCTCAGATGTTACCACCGGTGCGGGCGACGATCTGCAGAAAGTCACCCAAATCGCCCGCCGTATGGTAACCCAGTGGGGCATGAGCGAAAAGGTCGGCTCCGTGGCGTTTCAATACGGCTCCCCCCACCCTTTTCTGGGCCGGGAGCTGGGATCGCAGAAAGATTTCAGCGAGGAGACTGCCAAAATTATCGATGACGAAGTCCGAAGGCTCGTGGACGAATGCGAAAACAAGGCAATTGATGTCTTAAAAAGCCATAAACATCAGCTGGACGCCCTGGCCCGGGCACTTCTGGAACAAGAGAGCTTAAGCAAAGAGGAGGTGGAAAAAATTATCGGAACAAACCATGAGGAAACGTCATCAGACAATTAATGATGACATATCCCTTCGCTGATGATAAGGAGAGAGGGAAAGGAATGCTTCATGGTTGAACCCCCAAAATCCACCGATTCGTTAGACAGGGAAACTAGGCAAATCCAGCGGGTGGTATTGTATGCGTTTTTGATAAACCTCGCCCTGGCAGGGCTTAAAGCCGCGCTCGCGGCTATATCCGGAAGCCTTGCCGTCACCGCAGGTGCCATCGATTCACTGACCGACAGCTTTGCTTCCATGGCCGTATACGTCGGAGTCAAACTCTCGACCAAGCAGTTTAAAAGTTTCCCCATGGGCCTGTATAAAATTGAAAACCTCCTTTCCATTATTATTGGGCTTTTTATTCTATTTGCAGGCTATGAAATTGCCCGGCGGATCTTTATCGATACCGGCGTCACCCCGCCCGATGTCTCGCCCTGGGTTGTTTTGCTGCTGGCCCTTGCCACACTTGTCACCTTCATGTTCGGCCAGTATGCGCTTCACCTCGGACGAAAAACAGAGTCGCCCACCCTGATCGCTGAAGGCCACCACCGGCAGACGGATGTGCTCTCCTCCGTCGTGGTGTTTCTGTCTGTTTTTTTGAACTATTTGGGGGTCAGTTTCAGGGTTTTCGGTATCGGCATCGACCACCTGGCCGCCGGCATTGTGCTGATTTTTATTGCCGTTTCCGGCTGGCGGCTTCTGTCCGACGGCATGCGCGTGCTGCTGGATGCCTCC
Source organism: Desulfobacterales bacterium (assembly GCA_018399455.1). Classification (GTDB taxonomy): domain Bacteria; phylum Desulfobacterota; class Desulfobacteria; order Desulfobacterales; family Desulfosalsimonadaceae; genus M55B175. The sequence continues at coordinate 1,556 of JAGYOT010000307.1, read as the reverse complement.
GTGGACACGGAAACCCTGGAAACGGTGCGGGAGATTATATCCAAAGAGCCGGCCGTGGTTACCATCCACTCTCTGGTAGGTCGCAGCTCTGGCCGGTTTCGCTTTATCCAGGCATCGATCAGCCTGCGTACCGGAGATCTCAAAAAAGCCCATGACATCAGCAGCCGGATCGAGCACGAAATCCACGACCATGTCCCGCACGTCGGCCGGATCATGATCCATTATAAACCGGAATCTTCACCGTATTTCCGCATTGCCGTACCCATTGCGGATTCGGGAAGCACGATCAGCACTCATTTTGGTGAAGCCCCCTATTTTATGATAGTCACACTGGACCGGAACCAGAGGCAGATCACTGAAAAAGTTTTTGAAAAAAATCCATATCTGGACCAGGCTCATGGCAAAGGCATTTATGTCGCCGAGTGGCTGGTCAACCATCACCAGATTGATGAGCTTGTCGTCAATTCGGACATCAAGCATAAAGGGCCGGGATATGTTTTTTCAAATGCCGGAGTGAGCACCCGGGTGGTTGCCACCGAAGACGTCAATACGGCTATCCGTCAATGTCTGGATTATCCGGACAAATCGAATGAACCGCAGACCGAGGCCAAAGCCATTGAATAATCCGATGGTCCCTGGAACCCATGCCCGCAACGATTAATCCCGACAGGATCACCATTGTGTTAAACCAGCCCCGCTACCCGGAAAACATCGGCTCTGCGGCTCGCGCCATGCGTAACATGGGATTTAAGCGGCTCGCGGTGGTCAATCCTGAAAACTACGATCTCAGGCGGGTGCTGACCCTGGCCACCCATGCAGCAAGCGATGTGGTCGTCCATGCGGTGCTCTACAGCGACCTGGCCCGGGCGGTTTCTGAGTTCAACTATGTGGTGGGGACCACCGCCCGGCTTGGAAACCAGCGCCCGGTTATCAGGCGTCCCGAAGAGCTGGCGGAAACGCTGATCCCGGTCTCGGCTGAAAACCGCATCGCTATCGTTTTCGGCCCTGAGGACCGGGGACTGACCAACGAGGACCTCCGGCACTGCCATAAGCTGGTCAATATCCCCACCGCCGATTTTTCCTCTATCAACCTGGCCCAGTCCGTAATGCTTGTTTGCTATGAGCTCTTTTGTGCAAGTCTGCCGGAAAGCCATGGGTTTGTGCCGCGGCTTGCCACCCGGCACGAGCTTGACGGAATGTATGCCCAGCTGAAGGACCTTTTGGTCCGCATCGATTACATCAAACCGGACAACCCGGACTACTGGATTAATAAAATCCGGCAGTTCTTCTCAAGACTGCCGCTTAGGGCAAAAGAGGTCAGCATTGTCCGCGGGGTTTACCGGCAGATGAACTGGTATGCACGCAAATGCTACGAGGACGGAAAGGCAGGCCGCCCCATGGACCCGGGATTGCAGCCTCAAAACAGCCGGGAGTCCGGCAGGTCCGATTTTGACCCGTAAATCCTTTCATTGGCTGATTTGTGTTTGAATTAATAGGCTTTTTCGGGTATGACACCGATTGATGGCTTCGCAAAGCTGATGGCTTCGTAAAAAGTC
>JAGYOT010000306.1 GCA_018399455.1 Desulfobacterales bacterium | reverse complement strand
GGCGGCGGCGGTCTGGGGATTGCGGCAATATTTGAAAGAGTTTAGTTCACGGGGATAAGAAAATGGATTTTGGATTATCCAGGGAACACCAGATTTGTAAGCTACTGAAGCGGCAAAGAAAAAATAAATCCCCAAACTGTGCGCGGGCTGGATGCTTGGCGCCTTCGGCATCACGGAGCCCAATGCCGGCTCTGATGTAATGTCCATGGAGACGGTCGCCGAGGACATGGGGGGGGATCATTTTATTATTTAATCTGCACTTGCCAGTCTGAGGGCCCGCCCAGCGGCTCCACGCAGTGCGGATCGTGCCACCACCAGTCATTTCGCAGAAGCGGGTCCTGATATCGCCTTTGTCCGTCTGCCAGGACCGGCTTCGTCCGCTCCAGTTCGTCCCTGCCGCATCGCATCAGCCTGTCGCATGCCATGATCCAGCCGATTATCGGTCCGTGTTTATGGATGGCCTGAAGGCTGTATTCCGAACATCCCGGATGCATGGGGCAGGAGCCGGTTCGGACGGCATTTAGATGATTGAGCGGTCCGCGGTAGAATAAAACAGCAAGGGTCAATGGGTCGGCCGGGGGCTTCTTTCCGGCGTATGGGTTTAGATCCGGAGAAGGCCTCCAATGACTGCAGCCGAAAAAGACAGTCCCGGCCAACATCCAGAGAATAACCGGGAAAAAGATGCGGCAGAGCATTTTTTTCATTTGAATAAGGGTCCCTCCGATTCAAGCATGGCGGCGATATCCCTCTTTTAACCGCCCATTGGTTTTTACCGCCGATTGCTTTGACAAAACGAGCTTAAGGCGCTATGATGACATAACTATCTGGGGCCACTTTTAATCCCCTTTTCGCCAGTCTTATCGATATCATAAACGGGACCGTATTTAAAGGGACGAATGGGGCTTCAGCTAAGTCGCCGTTGCTTTTTTTATCAGTCCCCAAGGCCCAAAAGCAATTGACCGGATTATTTTCAGACCGGCAGGGTCCGCTGGGTATGCCGCCAATGCAGCAGTATTTGAAACGCAACCCGCGGCCGGAAAAAGCCCCGTCTCATGAGAGCATTATGATGCAGCAAATCAAAGGCGTGCTTGAGAAGACCGCCACCAAGATCCTGGCCATCAGTCTGGTAATTATCTTCCTGTTCCTTCTTGCCTTGTTTGTTTTCTTTTTCCCCTTTGTGGAGGCCGAAATTTTCGAATCCAGGAAAATGACGGCCAAGAAGCTTGTGGATGCGGCCCATGCCATGGTTGCCGAATACGCGGAGCAGGCAGGAAGGGGCCAGATTACCCGGTCTGCGGCCATGCAGGAAGCCAAAGCCGCCATCCGCGCAATGCGCTTTACGGATAAAGGCTATTTCTGGATCCATGATACCACCCGGCCCTATCCGCACATGATAGTCCATCCCGCCATGCCCTGGCTGGAAGGGCGCGTAATGAATGACCCGGCCTATGAAACGGCCTCCAGGATGCAGGTGGGGCTAAACGGCGAAGAAGTTGAATTGCCGGACAAGAACATCAATTTTTTTAAGATCTTTGCCCGGGTGGTGGAGCAGGGCGGCGAAGGCTTTGTCACCTACGACTGGTTTCGTCCGACCTCCGAGGGCGTCACGGACCAGCTTTATCCCAAAACTTCGTATGTTAAACGGTTCGCACCCTGGGGCTGGATTATCGGCACAGGGATCTACATAGACGATGTGTACCAGCATATGGCCCAACTAAAACAGGCCATCATTGTTGTCACCGTTGCCATTCTCCTGATTGCCCTGCTTGTCACGTTCCTCCTCATGCGCACCATTACACGGCCGATTTACCAGCTGGTGGGTTTTGCCAATGCGGTTTCAAAAGGTGATCTCCGTGCGCCCATCAACGAACGTTTTACAGGTGAGATGCGGGAGCTCAAAGAAGCCATTTTCCGGATGGTGGTGGAGCTTGAGAGCCGGATGCAGGAGGCTGAAAACAAGGCCCGGGAGGCGGAAGCTGCAAGGCAGGAGCTCAGGAAAAGCGAGGAAAAATACCGGCTGATGTTTGAGAATGCGCCCATAGGAATTCTGTATTTTGACAAAACGGGCGCCATCACGGCATGCAATGATATCTTGGTGGATATTATCGGCTCAGCGCGCGATGCCCTGATCGGGCTGAATATGCTGAACCTGCCGGATAAAAAAATTCGTGCTGTGGTATCCGGAGCCCTGGCCGGCCGGCATGGGGTCTACGATGATGAATATCATTCGGTTACTGCAGACAAGGCAACACCGGTGCGCGCTTTGTTTGCGCCTTTTACGGGAGCGGACGGTGAAATTAACGGGGGAATGGGTATTATAGAAGATGTCAGTGAACGCAAACGGGCAGAGGAGGCCCTCCGGGAAAGCGAGGATAAATACCGGATTCTGGTGGAAAACGCGCAGGAGGGGATTTTTGTCGCCCAGGACGGCATGCTGAGGTTTGTCAATCAGCGCACCTGTGACATGGCCGGCTACCCGGCCGAAGAACTGCTTGATGTTCCGTTTCAGTCCTTTATTTATCCGCAGGATCGGCAGGTGGTGCTGGACCGGCACTTCAAACGCATGCAGGGACTTGCGGCAGACCCTGTATACACGTTCCGGATCATCCACAGCTCCGGCCGCGTTCGGTGGACGGAGCTGAAAGCAGTGGCCATTGAATGGGAGGGAAGGCCCGCCACCCTGAATTTTATAAGCGATATCACTGAAAAGCGGCAGGCTGAAGCCGTGCGTGAAAGACTTCAGCGTCAACTCCGTCAGGCACAAAAAATGGAGGCGCTCGGCACCCTCACCGGAGGGGTTGCCCATGATTTCAACAACATTCTAAGTATTATTATGGGTTACGCGGAGCTGGTGCAAAATGAAATACCCGACTTTCATCCGGCTGGCAGGGGCCTCAAGGAAATCAAGACCGCCAGCCTGCGGGCACGCGATGTGATTCGTCAGCTGCTCACATTCAGCCGGAAGGGCGAAGAGACCCAAACCGTTCAGGATATCAGCCTGATCATCAAGGAAGGCATGCGAATGATGCATTCCACAATTCCTTCTTCCATTGAGATCCGGGAGCAGATTGCCCGCCATCTGCCCGAGGTGGCCGCCAGCCCGACGCAGATCCACCAGCTGATCATGAACCTTTGCAAAAATGCGGCTGATGCCATGCTGGAAAAAGGCGGAATTCTGACGGTTAGCCTGGAGACGGTGAGCTCTTCTGAAGTGCCGGCTGATATGGATACCGAGCTTAGACCGGGCGACTGCGTGAAACTCACGGTGAGCGATACCGGCCACGGCATTTCCACGGAGAATCTGGAACGGATCTTTGATCCCTATTTTACCACCAAGGATGTGGATAAAGGCACGGGTCTGGGGCTTTCCGTGGTCTTGGGCGTTGTTAAAAGCCATGGCGGCGCGATTCGGGTGGACAGTAAGCCGGGGCTCGGGACGCGCTTTGAGATCTTTTTTCCGGTTGCCACAAAACCCCGGCCGGCACCGGTATCAGAAATCAGGGAAACCATGCCCGCAGGGACGGAGTGCATCCTGTTTCTTGATGACGAGGCCTCGGTTGTGGACCTGAACAAGCTCTGGCTCGAAAAACTGGGCTACCGGGTGAATACGGAGAACGACCCGGTAAGGGCCCTTGAAATGATTCGGGCTGATCCCCGGCAGTTTG
>JAGYOT010000305.1 GCA_018399455.1 Desulfobacterales bacterium | reverse complement strand
TCGGTCCCGGTGGCAGGGGCTATTTATGGCACCCCTGGGATTTGGGCAGGTGTTGCCGAAGCAATTTTACAGCCAGGTGACTCCGGGGCGACCTTCGCAGGGCCCGGGATAACCGTAGACGGCCACAAGACTATTGTCCCCACTCCAGCATCCGGGACAACATGGGCCGCAACGGGCATTTTTGTTGTTTTGGCCGATCAACCAACTGTGTCGTCTGGAAACGCGGTTTTCCCGCCGGCGGCCGGGGCGTCTTTTGATTCTTGGGTCAGCGTCGGTGTCTTTGATGCCGTTGGGTCCATAGAGTCACATCTCCCTCAAATGGCTTTTCGGGCGGACGCTTTTACCCCTACCAGTGACATCGAAGCACAACTCCCGCCAATATCGTTTGACGCATACACAGGAGAACATCTTTCGACAAGCTTGCCCCTTTTCGAGATGGAAGGGGAGTTGTCTCCCGGGAGCACGGCGAATCTTGGCATAGAGACCCCGGCGTTTCGCATGGAAGCGTTTTGCGGCGATCAAATTATTGCAACTATTCCATTTTTTAAAATAGAAATGGAGGAATCTTATAATCATCCCGCTGATGTGCTTGCCTCCATGCCAAGCCTCACCATGCTTTCTGAAGCAAGTAGCGAAAAGCTGGCCTCCCTTGTATCGTCAATACCTGCCATACGCCTTGACCTGGATTCAAAGTCAAATAATGGCGACATCAACTGTATTTTGCCAAGCCCGGATTTTTCTGCCTCTTTTCTATTAGGGGGCACCAGTTCTTTTAATGGAGAAATGCCGTCTTTTATGATAAAAATTCAAAGCGTTGCGACAGGAGATAATGACTTGGTAGCCACATTCTGTTCCCCTCAGCTGTATATGCAGGCCGGCGAGCTTGATTCTGATGTGCTCCGATACATAAAAAGGAAGATCCGATGATTACACTTGATACCAACTTGAGCGCCCAAAACGCCACCACGCAATATTTGGGCTTTGATTACAATTCCATGGTCAAGGTCGGGGATAAGTTTTTATGCGCGTCCGATGTCGGTTTATTTGAGTCGGGTGGATATGCAGATGTCGGCAGCGGGAGAGAGAGTTATTTCGAGCCTGTTACCATGGACTTTGGGATAAGCGCAGATAAACGGCTACGGGCAATATATATAGGGTACGAAGCAGACGGGGCTTTGTCGTTAACCATAAGCACTGAAATTGGGTTGTCAGAAACATATACCATTCCTGCCATGGTTCCCGGCCAACATGCCAGAAAGGTCAATGTGAACAGATCTCTGCACGGTAGGTACTGGACGTTTCAGATTTACGGCCAAGGAGTTTCGTTTTCAGTCGATGAAATAAAGGCTTTGCCAATAATTAGAGGGCATGGCTTTAATGGGAATTAAAACATAATAAATATACAAAATGGCTTTTATATTTATTACCTTAGCGAGGAGGATAAATGTCTCGTGCAAGCTCCATTGTTTCAAGTAAATTTAACTCTGTTCATCAGTTTGCCAGCAATGCCGCATCTCGGGCCAGTCAATACATGAGTCAAATTCAGAGTCTACTGGGCGAGATTGAACTGCCGGAACTGGAAGGAGAAGAACCTGAGTCCCCTGAAATCCCTGCGATTGATTACAGCACAATGCCGAGCTTTACGCAAGAGCTGGCGAATTTCCCATCGTTTAACAGTTGGCTGCCGGTCCATCCAATCCTGGCGGACATTCCGGACGTTGATATTTATATGCCTGCTGAGAATTTTCATTTTCATGAGCAGATTTATTCTCCACCGACAATCAATCTCGCCCCTCCCCCGCAAAACAACATCAATCTTCAATCTGTGGAGATCCCGGCCAAACCAAACCTAGAAATGCCGGATGTGCCAACGCTTACCGACATTGAAATGCCTGACGCACCGAATATTGACCTGCCGGACTTTAACGCGGTCTCTCCGACAGTAGATGACATCAGCCCCCCGGCGGAGATCAACTATCAAGAACGACCCTACAACTCTGACATCCGGGTGGCCCTTTTCGGGAAGATCCTGGAGGATCTTCGCAACGGTGGCACCGGTCTTGACATAGAAGTAGAGCAGGAGCTTTATGACCGTGGTAGGGAGCGGCAGCGGGTCGAAAACGAACGTCTTTACAGGGAAGTGGAGGACCAGTTTTCTGCGGCAGGTTTCAGCCTCCCTTCCGGGGCTTATGCCTCCCGGATGCTGGAGGTCAGTAACGAGATTTCCCGGAAAAATGACCAATTAAGCCGGGAAATCACCATCAGTCAGGCCGACCTTGCACAGAAAAACACGCAGTTTACAGTCGAGCAGGCCCGGCAAATTGAATCTATGTTGATGGATTTTTTCAATCAGCAGGAGAACCGGTCTCTTGAAGCGGCCAGGGCAACAGCGCAAAACGCGGTGGAGATTTTTAATTCACTGGTATCCAAACAGCGGTTGAAGCTGGAAAAGTACCAGACCGAAGCCTCCGTATTTGAACAGCAGATCCGGGCTGAATTATCGGCAATAGAAATATACAGGGCAAAAGTGGAAAGTGCCAGGGCCAAGGCAGAAGTTCAGCAATCCCGAGTTAATGTTTATAAATCGCAGCTTGAAGGGCTGGGCACTTTAATGAGGCTGTACGCCACGGAGATGGAGTCAGCCAGGATACAGGCCGATGTTGAAAAATCCAAAATTGAAGAGTTCCGGGCGCAGACCGAGACGTATGTTGCTCAAACAAGTGCTGAAAAGATTAAGGCCGATATTTATAATTCTCAGGTGGAAAGTGAGCGATCCCGATCTGCGATTTATTCGGAAAAAGTCAAAGCGTATCAATCCAAGGTAGAGGCTAAAAGATCGGAAGTCGAGGCCCAAAGAATCAATGCGGAAAACACCCTCAAAGAGAATCAGCTCAGGATTGATGAATACCGGGCTAAACTCGACCGATACCGGGCGGAGCTAGAAACCGAAATAAAAAACGCCCAGCTTCAGGTAGAAGGGTTCAAAACAGAGGCGTCTGCCTATGAAGCGCAGACCAATGCAAAGGGGATGGAGTATCAGACTCGGATTCAGGAGATCCAGGCTCAGATTGAAAAGGCCAAAAACCAGGCTTACAAACAAGTTAATAAAATCGACGCAATCCAAAACGGGTATGTTTCATTAAAAAATCTGCAGTCCAAGGGGCTTGAGGGTGTAATGAACGCCAATGCACAACTGGCGGCATCGGCCATGAACGCTGTAAATGCTTCGGCTTCTCTGTCGGATCGCTCTACGGAATCGGAATCCGAACGCTACTCAGAGATTCATAGCTACGATCATGATTGATAAAACAGCATAACGAGGTGCAATGATGGACTTAGAAAGCAAATACCGCAATAGCATAGAAAATGCCCAAAAAAGAAGAAAAAAAAAGCGGGCTTTTGAGAGAGAGGAAGCGCGCAAAATACGAGCGGCGGAGCTTGAACGGCAGAAGTCGGCGGACAAGGCAACCATGAACCGACAAAAGAAAAAGCAGGAAGCGGAGAGAAAAAAGCGTTTGAATGAAAGAGGGGATAAACTCCTGCAGCGCCAGACAGATAAACATTACGCGAGAGAAATTGGCGAGGGGCGGTTGTCGCCCCAATACGCCAGCAAAATGTCCGAGCAGGGCCAAAAACAGTTGATGATGCAGCGGCCCGATCTTTTCCCCGGTGCGAGCGTGAGCGGGTC
>JAGYOT010000304.1 GCA_018399455.1 Desulfobacterales bacterium | reverse complement strand
TACAAAAATATTAAGCTATAGATAGTTTTTGCCGTATCACAGATCCAGCTGCCGGATTTATGGCTAGCAGCAAAGCCAAAATCTCGCTGCCAAACACAAAATCGCTCAGTTTAGGCTATAATAAAAAAGACCATAATCCTTGGAAAATTGATTTCCTCTATTCCCGGAGCGCCGAATCGGTTACCTTTGAGAATTTTTTGGAGTTCAGCTATCTGTGCCATATCCGTTTCTTGAGGGATGGGGCTCGAGGGTTTACAAACAAAAAAGGAGAGTCGAGGTTTTCGTTTATGATTTTATCGGCAATCGGTTTAAACGCGGCCTTACAGGGAACGTAATGCTCGGAAGCGGTTTTCGTGGTTTCCACGATTTGTCTGGCAGACAGGGTGCGTCTAATATAAAAAGCACGATTGATTTGGTCATAATCCGCCTTCCGCAACACACAGGCTTCGCCCGGACGCCTGAAATGATAATACAGCCACAGGAAAATGGGTTTGTGGACTTCCGGCAGGGCGCCTATCGCTTTCCAAAATTCTTCCTTAGTCATCCACTGGATCTTTTTTTTGGTCAGCCCGTAGCTTTTCTTTTCCGGAAACTCCGGCATCTGTATACCTTTTACCCGAGCGGCATATCGCATCATGGAGTGCAGGGCGTTCATAATATTCCAAGCATATTTCGGTGACAGACCGGAATCCTGCAGATGGTTTTTCAATTTGACCAGCACATGATAGTCGATTTCGTGAAGCTGGATGCTTTTCTCGCGAAACCATGGCTTGATCCATGAGTCCAGGTAGATTTGATATGCTTTGTATGTTCCCGGCTTCAAATTCCTCTTGATTACTTCATCCATCCATTCCTGATAAAATTCATCGACATCGGTGCGCTGGATTCCGGTGTACCGTTCAAGTCGGAACGCCCCACGCTCAACATCGGATTGCATCTGAGCCAAGAGCTTTTCGGCTTGTTTGCGCCCGAAATCTTTTTCCGTGTTCGGGTGCGTCTGATACATCCGGCTGCCATCCATGTATCTTGAAATCCTGGCTCTTTTGTCGGTTTTCGGATCATACCAAACAACGTACCACCACGGATCAGCTACATCCTTTCTTAAATGGATTGACCCTTTCATGCATACTCCTCCCTGGATAGAGTTCACTCCAAGGTAATTATTATGGTATGTATGAAAGCGCTTCAACATAAATTTTTAAGGTATTACTCTTAGGGTCCATATTTCCGGAGCGGACTCAATACAGCTCACAACTCCATCCCACCCCCCAAATGCTTTGCAAAAGGGGGACTATCGATTATCCGGCACGATGCGCGTCCGTGCCCGCTTCCCCTTTGATGGCGGTAACGCCTTTTATCCGTCTAAACGACATTGGCAATCCTCCCGGATTTGAGATTGTTTTTTTATGCTTCCCTATACCCTATGCGCAAAAAAGGTCTGAATTGAGGGGTTTTTGATATAAACTCAAATGGTTATAGCATTAGGCTGTTAAGGCCAGGCCAAAGGAAAGCTAAATCCGAATCAGGGGTTTTGAGGACAGAGAGGACTGGTCCCCATGATTCACTATTGATCAGGGATTTTTTGTTTTTCGGGAAAACTTTAATCAGCAGGCTGTCCGGCAAAAGTTGGAAACCGTAACACAGGGTTTGCTCCGATACGGAACCAAGACAGAAAAGGCAAATGCCGGATTCGATCTCATTAAAATCACAATTGCCATTCTTCTATCTCATCTATTTTCTGCGTGATTGCCCGAACTTTGAAAATCCAGTAGTTGATTCTGGCTACTGGTTCGCTTTTCCTGCACCCTTTTGCTGCAATATATATCACTCTGGGATAATTATAAATAACCTCTAAATGAGTCTCTTTTGCGCATAGGGGGTAAAGGCCAGATTAATAGAGATGACGTATCAACCATGATCGTCATGTCGGGCAGGTAAATTTGAACCAGTAAAGGAGACATATGCAGAACATTTACGTTTCGGACAAGCAGCTTGGAATACGTTATAACGCTCATCGGACAAGCATATGGCGGTGGGTGCGACATGGTAAATTTCCGGCCCCGATAAAGATCGGGCCGGGCTGCACCAGGTGGGACCTACGGAGTATAGAAAAATGGGAGACACAGATTAAAGAGAAAGGTCAATCATGTTTTTAACCTTGAAAGCCCGGATTCCGCGCAAAATGCGCCGGTTTCCGGGCTTTTTCTGTCTGGTTTCAGCCCGGCGGGAGTTCTTTTCCGCCGAATCAAATCCCAAAGACCCATAAAGGATTTCCAACGATGTCAAGGCCAGTAAAACCCGGGATTGATTATTTCCCACTCGATGTGAGCATGGACGACAAGATGGAGCTTATAGAGGCCAAGCACGGCCTCGTGGGTTTCGGCATCATGATCAAGCTCTATCAGCAGATTTACAGAAAAAACGGCTATTACCTCGAAGCAACTGAAGAACGGTTATTGTTATTCAAAAGGCAGGTTAATGTTGACATTAACTCGATTAATGCAGTCATCGAGGACGCGCTGCGGTGGGGGCTGTTTGACGAAAGGCTGTATCGCAAATATGGCATTTTGACCTCCAAGGGGGTCCAGAAACGGTTCGTGGAGGCCACCAAAAGAAGAAAAGAAGTTGAGTTCATAAAAGAGTTCCTGCTGATCGAGGATATACAGTCCTTTTATAGCGACAGGGTTAATGTCAACATTAACTCGATTAATGCAGACATTAATTCCGAAAATGCAGACAGCGGTACACAAAGTAAAGTAAACAAAACTAAAGTAAACAAAAGTATAATTACGTCCCCTAGCGGGGACTCTTCTCCGGATTTTGATCCGGAGCTCCCTTGCGGGTCTGATCAGGACCCTCCCGTAAAAGAGAAGAATAACACACCCAACTGCCCCCAGGAGGAAATCAAGCAGCTCTATCACGAAGAGCTGCCAGAGCTTTTCCCGATCAGAGTATGGGGCGAGACCAGCCAGAAAAATCTCAGGGCCCGCTGGCGGGAGGATCCCGAGCGCCAATCGCTGGATTGGTGGCGGCGGTTTTTCCGCGAATTCATCCGCACTTCCGACTTCCTCATGGGCCGCAAGACGGATTTCCAGGCCAGTCTGGATTGGATTGCCAGGCCGCAGAATTTCCAAAAAATCATGAATGGCAAATATGTGAACCGAAATGGCAACGGACGCCGGATCGAGGCCGACCAGATAGACTTTGAAAAAAAATACGATGACTCTGAGGTGGAGGTTAATTATGTCTGAAGTATTTTCCCTGCCAAACCTGCTGGCCAGATGCGGCGTTTCCAAGCGGTTTATAAATGCCGATCTCTCAGAGTTCTCGGCTTATTGCCAAAAAATCGGCAAAACCGGGGAGAGCCTGTTTGTCTACGGACCCAGAGGGACCGGCAAGACCCATTTCCTCTGCGCGTGCCTGAGGATGGCCGTGCAGAAAAAACTCAAAGCCGGCGAATTCAACATCGAGTCCCTGGTCACCACCCAAAAACCGCAGGTCAAGTTTCTGCCGGTCCCCGAGCTCCTGCTCGAATTTAAACAGAGCTACGAGCCAAACTCCCCGATGTCTGAGGCCGAAATTCTGAAGAAGTATTCCGCCGTGGACCTCCTGGTCCTCGACGATCTCGGGGCCGAAAGGGTCAGCCACTGGTCGATTCAGATGCTTTACGTGCTCATCGACCGGAGATACCGGG
>JAGYOT010000303.1 GCA_018399455.1 Desulfobacterales bacterium | reverse complement strand
TTACAAGCCCGGCCGTGTTTCGATAACCTGGAATGGGTCTAATGGGGCAGAGCCGGATGGCTGAAAAACGGTATTCAAATGTGATCGGGTTTGATGACGCCCCGTTTGACAGGGATGAGACAGGCCGTGTTAAAGTGGTGGGGACGGTTTATGCCGGCCTCCGGTTTGACGGCGTATTGATCGGCGAAGTGAAAAAGGACGGATTTGATGCAGCGGAGCGGCTTGCTGCAATGGTCTCCGAATCAAGGTTTGCCGGACATATCCAGATGGTTATGCTCCAGGGAATTGCCCTGGGAGGCTTTAACGTGGTGGATGTGTTTGAACTTTATGACCGTCTGGGCCTCCCCGTACTGGTGGTCGCCAGAAAGCAGCCGGATATGGAGAAGATCCGCAATGCCCTGGACGTCCATATTGAGCAGGGGAACAGGAAGTGGCGGGTGATCGAACGCTTAGGCGCTATGGAGGCATTGGGAGCGGTTTTTGTTCAGCGGCTGGGGCTGTCCCGTGAGCAGGCTGCATGGGTGATGGCCCGGTTTGCCGTTCACGGCCATATCCCCGAGCCCCTGCGGACCGCCCACATCATTGCCGGGGCTCTTTCCTGCGGCCACAGCCACGGGAGCGCCTGACGGGTGCGCGGTTTTCATCCTTTCCCATGAGTATCCTTAAAAAAGTTGAAGAAGTTTAAAAGGGAGGTCTTGATGCCACAAATAGAAACGGTCGTCAAAAAATCGCTTTACATGGGAAGACTTACCCAAGGAGCGGATCTTCTTGAAGAATTGGACCGGATATGCAAGGATCGCTCCCTGGAGTGCGGCCGGGTTGAGGCCATCGGGGCGGTGCAGAAGGCATGCATCGGCTATTACGATCAAAGGCAAAGGCAGTACCGGATAAATACCCTGGACGAACCCCTGGAGATATTAACGCTTTCGGGGAATGTGTCTTTGAAGGATGGAACGTCCATGGTGCATGCCCATATCACGCTTGCCGACAAGGAGGGCCGCGCCTTTGGCGGGCACCTGATGGCCGGGACCGTTATTTTTGCCTGCGAGTGCATTATTGAGGCATTTGACGGCCCGGCGTTTAACAGGAAATTTGACCCGGAAACCGATCTGCAGCTGTGGGATATGCGATAGGCGCTTACCTGCATAAAGCGTTTCAAGTTTTAAAATTTTTTGGTCTTACACGGACAAGTTATGCATCCGGTCGTTGAGGTAGCCGATGTCTACAAGTCGTTTAGAACCGTTCAGGCGGTATGCGGGGTCTCCTTTTCCATCGAAAAAGGACGGTCCACGGCCCTGCTGGGCCCGAACGGGGCCGGAAAAACAACCCTTGTGGAAATGATAGAGGGTATTCAGGCCCCGGATAAAGGCGAAATCCGAATACTTGGGAAAAATTGGAAGTCCCATGCGGATGAGCTCCACCGGGCGATCGGGCTTTCGCTTCAGGAAACCCGCTTTATCGACAAGCTGACCGTGTACGAAACCTTACGCCTGTTTGCCAGTTTCTATGATCTGGACAAGTCCAGGGTGGAAGAGAGCCTGGATCTTGTGGAGCTTTCCGGGAAGCGCAACGCATATACCGTGAATCTTTCGGGAGGACAGCGGCAGCGACTGGCCCTGGGGCTTTCCCTCATCAACCGGCCGCAGGTGCTTTTGCTGGATGAGCCCACAACCGGTCTGGACCCCAACGCAAGGCGCGAGATCTGGTCAATTCTTCTTGAGCTCAGGGCCCGGTCGCAGACTTCCCTGGTTCTAACCACACACTACATGGAGGAGGCGGAAAAACTCTGCGACTATATTATGATCATGGACCAGGGTCGGGTGATCAAAGAGGGCAGACTGGATGATCTGCTTGCCGGGGAGGATGAAAAAAAGGTGATCGAGTTTACGCTGGCCGGTGACAGAGCGCATGATTCAAACGGCTGGGCGGATGTTTTAAAGGATGCGCCTTTTCATATCCAATGGAACCCGCAGACCCTCAGGGGCAGCCTGGTGGTTTCGGATATGGAAAGTGAGATCCCGCAGTTTTTCAGTTTTCTTCAGAACCAGCAGCTGCGTCTGAGAGATATGGAATGCCGGCGCAAAACCCTGGATGATCTTTTCACATCCATGACGGGCAGGCGTTTAATTGAATAAATGGTTTCAGCCGATACAGATGGCTCATCTGGTGCTTGCGCATTTCAAGGAAGTGCGCCGCCAGCCTGCCGTGATTTTCTGGGGCATTATTTTCCCGATCCTTATTTCCCTGGGGCTGGGGCTGGCCTTTACCCGGCAAGCCGAAGTGGAGCGGCAGGTAGCGGTGATTGCCGATGAAACAAAGGCTGAAACGCATGAGGCCCGCTCCCGAATTGAAGTTTTGCTTCAAGCCCATGGCTCTCCCGCATCCGAAACTCAGGCGGGGATGCCGCAGTATAAGGTTACCATAGAGGACGAGGCCTTGGGGCGGACCCGGTTTGTTTTTATTGATACGGATTGGCGGCATGCCATTAAGCTTTTGAAACAGGGCAGTATCAGCCTTATTTTGAAAGAAACGGATCAGGGCCTCAAATATCATTTTGATCCGCTCAATCCCGAGGCCCAGCTGGCCTACCTCAAACTATCGAAACTGCTTTCCGGGCAGGATACGCCCCCGTCCTCGATCAGCTCCGGGGTTGAACCGCTTACTGTTGAGGGGGCGCGCTATATTGACTTTTTGATCCCGGGGCTTATTTCCATGGGGGTGATGATGTCCTGCATGTGGGGCATTTCCTATGGTATGATCGAGAAGCGGTCCAAGAAAATGCTGCGGCGGATGGTGGCCACGCCCATGCGGAAATCGCATTTTCTGATGGCCTTGATGGTGGTGCGCATTGTAATGAATTTTATTGAAGCGGGGATTCTTTTTCTGTTTGCCGCCCTGGTTTTTGATATTTCCATTCAGGGCAGCCTGTTCGCACTTTTTGTTATTTTTGTGGCGGGCAATATCGCCTTTGGCGGCATCGCCATATTGACCTGTTCGCATACAGCCAACACGGAGGTCGGAAACGGGCTGATCAATGCAGTGGTCCTGCCCATGTCGGTTTTGTCAGGCATTTTTTTCAGCTACCACAATTTTCCGGACTGGAGCCTGCCGGTGATCGAGAAGCTTCCCCTGACCGTTCTTGCCGACGGGATACGCCGTATTTTTATTCAGGGTGCGGGCGTTGCCGAGACCGCCGTCCCGGCCATGATCCTTTTGGCCGTCGGCATTTGTTTTTTTTCTGCCGGGCTTCGTGTGTTCAAGTGGCACTAGTTGATGCTACCGTATTGTTCCAAAGGAGGCCTGTTATCGCAAAAATCCAGCCGGTCCGGACGACCATGAATGAACAGTTTGAAGAGATTGTACGGCAGATTGGCACCGTCGTGCTCGGGAAAGAGGCCCATGTGCGGCTGGCGTTGACCTGTCTGTTTGCAAAAGGACATTTGTTGATTGAAGACCTGCCGGGGATTGGCAAAACCACCCTGGCCAAGGTCCTGGCCCGCTGCCTGGGTCTTGAGTTCCAGCGCATGCAGTTTACAAGCGACATGCTGCCCGGTGATATCCTCGGGGTCTCGATTTTTGATCAGCAGGCCGGGACCTTTCATTTTCATGCCGGTCCGATTTTTACGCAGGTGCTGCTTGCCGATGAAATCAACCGGGCCAGTCCGCGCACCCAGAGCGCCCTGCTGGAGGCCAT
>JAGYOT010000302.1 GCA_018399455.1 Desulfobacterales bacterium | reverse complement strand
TCCTTCCAATCAGCCCATCCAAACCGATCCGGATTTTCTGGGCATTATCCTGGAAAACCTGGTTTTAAACGCGATGGAGGCGGGAAGCGGTCAAAATACGAGTGTGCGCGTGCAAATCCGACTGGGCATGACCGAAAATTGCGGCTTTCAAATCGAGTGTGCGGATAACGGCCCGGGAGTTTCTCCGGAATTGCTTCCAAACCGTCTTTTTGAGCCCTTTATCACCGGCAAGCCCAAGGGTTCCGGCATCGGCCTCTGGCAGGTCAAAAGGCTTGTGGAAAGCCTTGGCGGCAGCATCACGGCGCAAAACAGGAACAGTGGCGGGGCCCGATTTTTGCAGATATATCGATAAGACCGAAATCATTCCGAACAGGACACAGGCATTTAACATCATCTTGGAGAGTATAATCTCTCCAGCCCGCGCTTGGGGGTAGCAATTGGTCAAGCATCCGGCCAGGGACACAAATTGTCTCCGGCACCGAAAAGGATCAGTTTTCTACTGTCGGAATTTTTTACAGGGAAAATCCAATGCTGGCCAAACAAAAAAGCTTCAGAGTCAAGCTGCATGATCAAACCCAAACGTTTTCAAGATCTCTTTGGCTGCCTTACTTATGTCCGTTCCTTGCCTTCATCGCGCTGACCCTTGCAGCGCCCTGTTTCCCGGGCTGGGAGCATCTGCTGTATTTCATCAAAATCCTTATAACCGGCGGTCTGTTGTGGTTCTGGCGGGAGAGCTACGCCATGGACATCGCCCCCAGAGTCACCCCTGCCGGATACCTGGCGGCAGTGGCAGCCGGTCTCCTTGTACTGCCGGTTTGGATCCTGCCGGAGGCTTTCTTTCCCTGGCTCGGCGCTGAAGGCGGCTTTAACCCCTATGCCTTTGGGTGGCCGCCGACCGCTGTCCCGGCGCTGATTGCCCTGCGGATTGCCGGTGCGGTTCTGGTGGTGCCCGTTATGGAGGAGATCTTCTGGCGCTCATTCGTGCTTCGCTATCTGGTCCACCCCAATTTTTCAAAAGTTCCCCTGGGGACCTTTACCTGGTTTTCCTTTTGCCTGGGGGTTATCATGTTCGGTCTGGAACATCGCCGATGGATACAGGGAATCATTGCCGGCTCGGTTTACGCCCTGTTGGTGATCCAGCAGAAAAGCCTCAGGGGCAGCATTATTGCGCATGCCACGACCAATCTGGGGCTTGGTGTCTATGTGGCTGCAACCCAGAGCTGGGGTTTCTGGTAGCCATGTCCGAAACAGCCTAAGGGAACATCAGATCCGTTAGGCTGCAGCCCGGCCTTAATGACAGCTGTCGAAAATCTTTACAGCAGCCGCCAATCAAATTTCAATCGCGAACATTTAGACTTAAATTTAATATCTTATATTTATGGCACAAAATTTGCTTTAGTTAAAATTTTAATGTAACCATCTAACCTTGATATTAATTGATATTGATTAACCATTCACGAAGGGAACAAGCTGGATGAAAAAACCCAGGATTTTCTTATACAGCCTCCTAATGATTTTTGGCCTGGCCATGATTGCGGGAGCATCGCCGGTTAGCTATACCATTGACGGGAGTGGTTCATCTGTCAGCTTGTCAAGCAATTCCATAAGCGATACCTGTGGCTCAGCAGCGATAAGCGCTGCATTAAACACGAATCTGGATGGCATCAGCGGCACCATTGCTGAAGGAAATACCCACACCATTGACTTTTTCGACCTCACGGTAATCGGTGACGGCTGGGCGGCTGCGGACACCTATAATATTGAGGCCACACTGGCGTTTTCCCAGCCTTCAGGCAGTGCCAGCGGTTCAGGCGATGGCTGCTACTGTTCAGCCTTTTCCGGAGTCATTAACGGCGGTACCCTGTATTGGGACGACAGCACTTTGCCGGACGTCCTGACATTATCCGACGGGACCTCCCTTTCCATCGATTTTGAAGAGGGCTTTGCCCTGGGCTGCGGAGCGGATGATAACACGGCGACAGTGCATGCCTATATCACCAACATCGGCAGCGGCAGCGGCGCGGCACCGGTACCGGAACCGGCCACCGTGCTGCTTATGGGCATCGGGCTGATCGGCCTGGTGGTCGGCTGCAGGCTTAATCGTCAACATTGAAATGTAAAATAAACCGACACCTTTCCTGAGACCTGAAAAACAAAATCCTCAACGCCTGATCTCAACGCCTGATATCGTGCTTCTTGATCAGATCATGCAGGGTGGGACGGCTGGTCTCAAGCAGCCTGGCGGCCTCGCTGATATTGTTGCCGGTCAGCATCAGGGCTTTTCTGACGCATTGCTGTTCCGCCTGATCTCTTGCCTGCTGGAGGGTCAAAAGCTGATCTTCCGCCTGGTTCGGCAGGCAGCCGCCCAATCCCAGATCCTCAGCGGTGATCTTATTGTTTGTGCAGACTGAAAGCGCCCGGCGGATGCAATTTTGAAGCTCCCGCACATTGCCCGGCCAGTCGCCGGAGGACAAGGCGGCCATGGCGGATTGGGAAAACGCCATTCGGCCGGTTTTCATGGTCTCACTTTCGGTTCTGAGGAAATGATGGGAAAGCAGCATGATATCCTCCGGCCGTTCACGAAGCGGGGGGAGATGGATGGGGAGCACGTTTAACCGGAAATAGAGGTCTTCACGAAATTTGCCGTTTTGGACCGCCTTGGGAAGCTCGATGTTGGTGGCGGCCACAATCCTTACATTCAGAGCAATGGTCTCTTTTCCACCCACCCGTTCTATGGTCCCCTCCTGGAGAAAACGAAGAAGCTTCACCTGCATGGAAAACGGGAGTTCCCCGATTTCATCAAGAAATACGGTTCCGTCGTCCGCCTGTTCCAGCCTGCCGGTTTTTCTGGCCACAGCACCCGTAAATGCGCCCTTCTCATGACCGAACAACTCGCTTTCCAGAAGGTTTTCAGGAATCGCCCCGGAGTTGATAATAACCAGCGGCTGATCGCTGCGGGAACTTAGCTGGTGAATGGCATGGGCGACCATTTCCTTTCCCGTGCCGGACTCGCCCGTGACAAGCACCGGATAGTCGGTGGCGCTTACTCTCCGGATCAAAGAAAACACATCCTGCATGGCGTTTGATACGCCCAGCATACCGCACAGAATGCCCCCATGGTCGGCTTTCTCAAGAAGATCCCGGTTGGCCGCTTCCAAGGCGTAAAGCCTGTAAGTTCGCTCCAGAATAATCTTTAAGATGTCGGGATCAATGGGCTTGGGGCAGAAATCCGCCGCACCAAGGGCCACGGCCCTGACAGCGTTTTCCTGCTCCGCATTGCCGGTAATCACAATCACCCGGGTATGCGGGGCAAGGCTCTCCATTTCCTCCAGAATTTTAAACCCTTCGTCCGGGGTGTCCGCTGCGGGCGGGAGCCCGAGGTCGAGTGTGGCTACGGGAAAGGCGCCGGAAACAAGCAGCTGCCGGGCTTTTTTGCCATCCGCCGCCATGGAAATGTCATACGCATCACCGAGAGACCATTTGAGCTGTTTGGCCACAGAGGTTTCGTCTTCGATGATCAGCAGTTTTTGTTTTGCCACGGAACGCTCCAGGTTTTACTGAACGCGGCCGGCGGAAAGGGTATGAGTAGCGGACCGGCTGATATCAAGCTCTTGCGCACACTCCCGGATGATACGTTTTTTGATCCTCCGCCTGGAATTGGCATAGCCGGTCAAAAGCGCCCGGTCCGCAATCACATTGATCTCC
>JAGYOT010000301.1 GCA_018399455.1 Desulfobacterales bacterium | reverse complement strand
CAATAATATATGAATAAAAGTGGATGAAAATGGATATTAATGGGGTTTAGGGCCATTGTTTCGGGGAAGCTCAAATCATACGATCGATACCAAGGGACGGGTCATCATCCCGGTAAGGTTTCGGGAGGTCCTCGGGAATAAGGATGATCAATCCCTTATGGTTTCCCGTCTGGACAATGCCCTGTTTGCATATCCCGTGGATGAATGGAAAAATATCGAGGATCGGATCCATTCCCTTGCTGAAAAGAGTGAGGCAATGCGCCGCTTTAGGCGGGTTTTTATCGGTGCGGTACAGCAATGTCCGCTTGATAAGCAGGGTAGAATTTTGATCCCCCCTGATTTAAGGAATTACGCGAAACTTCAGAAAGAAATCATCCTGGTGGGCGTTCTGGACCATTTTGAGATCTGGTCCAAACAGCGGTGGGAGGAGGAAAATCTCAAGCTGGAAGAAGAGGATATGCAAAATGAGGAGGTCCAAAGCGAAATTGCCAAACTAGGACTTTAATCATATGCAATACCGCCATATCCCTGTCATGGTCGATGAGGTCCTCGGCTTTTTGAACTGCCAGCCGGGCGGTACTTGTGTGGACTGCACAATCGGCGGGGCCGGGCATGCGGCGGCCATAATTGAAAATCTCCTGCCGGATGGACTGCTCATCGGAATTGACCAGGATTTGGATGCGGTTGAGGCAGCCGCCAGGCGCCTGGCGCCATATAAATCAAACGTTCATCTTTTTCATGACAATTTTGTCAATCTTCCGGATATCCTTGCACAATTAAATATCAGCGCAGTCGACGGCATCCTGGCCGACCTCGGAGTTTCGCTGCATCAATTGGAGGGCAGCTCGCGGGGGTTTTCCTTTCAAAAGGATGAAGTGCTGGATATGCGTATGAATACGGATCAGCCGAAAACGGCCGGAACAATCCTCAATCAGGCATCCAGCCAGACATTAAAGCATATTCTCAAGGCTTACGGCGAGGAACAATGGGCCGGCCGGATCGCCGAAAAAATCGTTAGCCGCCGCCAAAGACATCCGATCAGGACTACGGGGGAACTGGTGGAGGTGATTTATGAAGCCATTCCGCAACGCATTATCCGGAAACGTAAAATCCATCCGGCGACCAAGGTGTTTATGGCTTTGCGAATCGCCGTCAATCAGGAGCTGGATTGCCTTGACAGGTTCCTGACGGCCGCTGTGGAGCTGCTTCGTCCGGGCGGCCGGATATGCGTGTTCTCTTTTCATTCTCTGGAAGACCGATTGGTGAAGCACCGGTTCAGAGCACTGGAAAATCCCTGTACCTGTCCGCCGGATTTCCCGGAATGTGTCTGCGGGAAACAACCCCAGCTTAGAGTTCTGACCCGAAAAGTCCGGCGGCCGGGGGCTGAGGAAATTGCCCGCAATCCGAGGGCCAGAAGCACCTGCCTGCGGGCATCGGAAAAACTGTAACCCGATTTTAAGAAAAGGCGGGGGATTTGAAAACAAAGGGGAATAAAAATCAAAAGACGGTGCCCGTCCGAGTGCCCCCCCGTGCGCTTCGGACGTTCCTGATTATTTTGGTGATATTTATTATCGAGTTTTTCTTCCGCACCTGGTGCGGAGTCCAGTGCATTCGTACCGGCTACGAGATCACTGCAGCACGGGAGCGTCAGGAAGAGCTGCTGGAGATGCAGAAGGGTTTGAAAATTGAGCGGGCCCGCCTGACTGCCCCCCAGGCGCTCACCTATATCGCTGAAAACCGGTTTGGGCTTCAGACTCCGGCTCCGGGGCAGATCGTGGTGCTGCCATGAAGAAGGCGGAAGCCGCAAAAGAGCGCATCAGACGCAGAAATCGCCGGATTCTGGCGATTGGGTATGTTTTTACCTTATGCTATATCATTATCGGCGCCAAGGCCTTTTATGTTCAGGTCCTGCAGACCGCGGATCTGTCCCGGAAGGCGTCCTGTGAATACAAGAAATCAATGAAATCAGAAGGCCGCCGGGGAACGATTTATGATGTGAACATGAAAGAGCTGGCGGTCAATACGCCGGTTGTATCCATCGGGGCGCATCCGGAAGCAATCGGAAATCCGGCCCGGACGGCCCCTCTGATCGCCGGGCAGCTGGATCTGTCAGGGCGTGCTGTCAAGGAAAAGCTGTCCAGGGACGATGCCTTTGTCTGGCTGGAGCGCAAAGTTTCCCCCATGCAGAGCAAGGCACTCCAGGCCCTGAATATTGAGGGCCTGGAATATATTCCGGGCCTTTGCCGGGTATATCCTAACAAAACCCTGGCGGCGGAGGTTCTTGGTTTTACCGGCGTGGAAGGCTATGGCCTGGAAGGCATAGAGAATTACTACAACGACTATTTGGAGGGCAATGACAAGCAGTGGCGGATTATCAGGGATGCGATGGGCCGGATTTTTCATCAGGAGACGGACAATTTTTCGGACAAAGAAGGAAAAAACCTGATTTTAACCATTGACAGCCACATTCAGTATATCACGGAAAACGCCCTTGAGGCAGCCGTCACGGAATTCCGGGCCCGCTCCGGGATGGCCGTCGTAATGGAGCCGCAAAGCGGTGAAATCCGGGCAATCGCTCATTATCCGACATTTGACCCGAATGAATTCGCCCGGTATCCCCGAGAAACCTGGCGGAACCGGGCGATTACGGATCAGTTTGAACCCGGATCAACCATGAAGGTTTTTACTGCGGCCGCCGCTCTGGAGTCGGGGATGTTTACGCCGGCCACCGTCATCGATTGTGAAAAGGGAATGTACCGGATCGGAGGGCATGTCCTCAATGATACCCATCCCCATGGGCGGCTGCCCCTGGGGGAAGTGATCAAATATTCCAGCAATATCGGGGCGGCGAAAATCGCCGAAGCCATTGGACCTGAAAAGCTTTACGAGACGTTTCGGGCTTTCGGGTTCGGCGAAGAAACCGGCATCGACTGTCTGGGGGAAACGGCCGGCCGGCTGCGTCATTACCAAGGCTGGCGGACCATCGATCAGGCCACCATTGCTTTTGGCCAGGGCGTTTCGGTGTCAGCCCTACAGTTGATTTCCGCCATATCGGCCGTCGCCAATGAGGGGGTCCTGATGAAGCCCCGGCTGGTCAAGGCGATTACCGATGAAGACGGGCAGGTGATTGATACCCATGAGCCGGAGCGTCGGAGGCGGGCGGTGTCGAAAAAGACAGCCGAGATGCTCAAAACCATGATGTTTGGCGCCACAGATGCTGAAGGCACAGGCAGTCGGGCAGTGCCGGCGGGTTACCGCGTATGCGGCAAGACCGGTACAGCCCAGAAGATCAATTCCCGCGGAACTTATGAAAATTGTGAATATAAGGGAATTTTTGTTGGTTTTGCCCCCTTCGGGTCCCCGGAGCTGGCGGTGCTGGTGGTGATTGATGAGCCCCAGAAGGATCATTATGGCGGGGTGGTGGCAGCGCCTGCGTTTCGCAGCATTATCCTGAAGGTTTTCAATTACCTGGATATTCTGCCGCACCAAAACGAGCAGCAGTATAAGGTGGCGGTCAAATCCAGGGAGAAGGGTGTATGAAACTCTCCGAATCGATTGAAGCATTGGGTCCCGTGATGGATCGAAACGCCAGCCGTCTGCCGGCCAAAGGAGGCGAGGAATTAGAGATCACGGCTGTGGAGCACCGTTCAAACCGAATGGTTCCCGGCGGGCTTTTCGTCGCCATAAAAGGCGGACACGCCGACGG
>JAGYOT010000300.1 GCA_018399455.1 Desulfobacterales bacterium | reverse complement strand
GTTTAAGGGCTGAAGTTCGCCCGATTGAAAATCGGCAATCATGATGCGTGTTTCCGGCATGGGAAGGCCGACAAAGACAGGCCGGGCGGCCAGATCCATGTCGTCTTTCTGAAGGCCCGTGGTAAAGGTGTCCAGAGTATGAGTTTCGGTCATCCCGTAGGCGGCCTCCCTTAACACGGAGCCGGTCAGCTCCCGCCACTGGTCCCGGTATGTTTTGTTAAGTTTCTTGACAAAAGAGGATACCTGGGTTTCCCGAAGCGAGCTGAGGTCGAATTGCGTTATATCGGGCTGTTCCATCAGTTCGACGATGTTGTCCACCAGGCCGTAGGTGATGGTCACTTTGTATTTGGCAATCGCCTCCAGAACCGCCCGGGGATCCCACCGGACCAGCAGGATCTCCGGAAAACCGTTTAAAACCGGCATCAAAACGCCGGCATCCTCTCCGGCAATCCAGAAAACCGGCAGGTAGGTTAAAAAAAGATCGTCCGGCGAAGGCCGGCCCAGGGCAAAAGTCGCCCCGGAAGCTGCGGTATAGACCATATCGCCATGGGTATGCGCGCATCCTTTTGGCATGCCCGTGGTGCCTCCGGTGTAATTGAGCGCGGCAATATCGTCGAGGCTGAGCTCGATCCGGGGGCAGGGGCGGGTCTCTTCATTCAAAACACGCATGAAATCTTCTGATCCAGGGCAATCCTGGCGGGGTATCCGGGCCAGGTCAGGCAGCGGAAACGCCGGCTGCTCAGGCAGCCAATCGGTCAGGCTGGTGGAAAGCACCACATCAAGGCTGATCTGTTTCCGGGTCGCCGCCACAAGGCCATACAAGAGATCCAGCGCTACAATGGCTCTGGGCTCTGCATCCTGCATTTCATAAAGAAACTCTGCTTCCTTGAACAGCGGGTTGACCGGGACATGGATGCAGCCCAGCTTCAGAATTCCATAAAAAGCGATCAGAAACTGAGGGCAATTCGGCATGAGGACCGCTACCCGGTCGCCCTTCCCAAGACCCTGCCCGGCCAGGTAGGCGGCAAACTTGTCGCTGTAAGTGTTTAGTTCGCCGAAGGTCATTTCTTTGCCGTAAAAGATGACGCATACCTGCTCCGGCGCAGCTTCGGCCCGTTTTCGCAGATAATCGGTTATGGGGATTTCCCCGAAGGGGTAGAGTGCTTTTCGCGGCAAATCCTTCGGCCAGTTTTGTTCCCACAATCTTTCCAATTCTGCCAGATAGGTGTCCCGGTCCATATGCCCTCCTGTTGCCTATGGGATTGAAAAGTAATGGGCTGCCACGACTGAGCCAGCCCCTGAAGTTTACTGCGGTATATTTTAAATAGCGAACGCTCGCTCGCCTGTCAAGTTGTTTTATGGAAGCCGGAAGAACGTCTGTAATAGGAATGTCTTCCAACCGCTCCCGCAAGGGAGGCGTATGGATGTGCATCACTTTCAGGCGGTAATATAAATCCTCGCGGAAGGATCTTCCCCGGACTTTTTGGAGAAGATCCGCACTGGTGGCGGCTACAATCCGAACGTCGGCATACAGGGTGCTGACATCACCAACCCGTTCAAATCGCTTTTCCTGAAGGAAACGCAGGAGCTTGAGCTGAAGGTTAGGGGAGATCTCGCCGATTTCATCCAAAAACAGGGTACCCCCTTCGGCGGATTCAATGCGGCCAATTTTCCGGGATACCGCTCCTGTAAAAGCGCCCCGTACGTGACCAAAGAGTTCACTTTCCAAGAGATGCTCAGAAAGGGCGGAACAATTCACTTTTATGATCGGGCCATTGGCCCTGCTCCCTATGGAGAGCGGTGCGCATCCATTCGGGGAAATGGCTCGATTTTTGCAAAAATATAAAAAAGCTAAGCCGGTCCATCGGAATAGATTCGTTTGCTATGACTTATGCGGCATGCAGCCCATTTCCCCGTTATTATTCATATGCGTTCTGAGCATGTGGATACCCTGGTAGATGCCATCAGAACCATATTTAATGCCGGCCGGGGCCCTATGCATTAGACGTAAATGATTTTATGTGCCAGATGTGCCATATGTGTGCCATATGTAAATTCGCAGCAGACCGTCATCAGCTTCCGGTTTTTTAAAACAAACACCAAAAGCCGCCCAATACCAGCAGTCTAAAAATGTCACACACAGTGTCGCATGCCCTGTTCTATGGTGTATATGCTAAATTCTCAACATTTCCAATGTGGTCCGCATGTTCCAGGGGTCTGCCGTAAAATTGCCATCCGCCGCCCAGGGCCTTGTAAAGCCGGGCCAGACTGGAGGCCACCTGTCCTCTGGACCGGGTTAATTCATCTTCCAGTTCCAGCAGTGATCGTTGCGCGTCCAAAACATTGTAGAAATCGATCAAACCCGCCTTGTACCGATCCCTGGCCAAAAACTCCGTGCGTTGGGCCGCGTCAACCGCTTTTTCCAGGGATTGTTCCCGCATCTGCTCCTTTGCATAGGCGGTCAGGGCGTCCTCGATTTCTTCCCGGGCATGCAGCACGGCGGATTTATAGGCAATCAGGGCTTCCTTCTGTTTTTCCGTCTGCAAATCGATATTCAGCCGAAGCGCCCGGCCATGGAAGATGTTCCATGATATCCCCGGCCCGATGTTCCAGAACTGACTTTTGGCATCAAAAAAATCGCTGCTTGCATCCAGGGCCTCAAGGCCTATGGTGCCAAACAGATGAAACCTGGGGTACAGTTCAGCGGTGGCGGCCCCGATCCTCGAGGTCTGGGCGGCCAGGCGCCGCTCTGCGTTTCGGATATCAGGCCGCCGCCGCATGGCCTCGGCCGGGATGCCCACCGCCACCCGGGGGGGTATCTGGGGAATGGTTTTGACTGGAGTCAGCTCGGTCTCTAATGCGCCCGGGGACAACCCCAAAAGCACAGATAGCCGGTTTTTGGCGGCGATCAGGCCGTTTTCCAGGCTAGAAACCTGGGATCGGGTGCGCTCCAGGTTTCTAAGCGACTGCTGCACCGCCAGTTCATCCACCAGTCCCGCCTCGTACCGGGAACTGTTCAGTTCGTAGGTTTTTTCCTGGGTTTCAATATTTTCCCGGGTGATCGCCAGCCGATGCTGAAAGGTACGAACTTCGATATAGTTTAAGGCCACCTCGGCCATCAGGCTTGTCAATACATCATTCAAGTTTGCCTGACTGGCCTCAAGCTCGGCTTGTGCGGTCTGAACAGAGCGGCGGATACCGCCGAAAAGATCGAGTTCCCAAGAAGAGTCAAACTGGCCGAGATAATAGTCCTGTTCCTTCCCGCCGTAAGCCGATGGCATGGACTCGCTGGTTTGCT
Organism: Desulfobacterales bacterium; assembly: GCA_018399455.1. Classification (GTDB taxonomy): domain Bacteria; phylum Desulfobacterota; class Desulfobacteria; order Desulfobacterales; family Desulfosalsimonadaceae; genus M55B175. Next base: position 418 of record JAGYOT010000300.1, on the reverse strand, counting down.
GCCTTTGCACGCGGCCGCCGGCATCGAGGCCGGGATATAGGTCAGACCGGGTGATGCCTCTTCTGATCCTGGCCTGGCGAAGCCGGGAGAGGGCGGATTTCAGATCGAGGTTGCCTTTAACCGCCTTTTCTTCCAGTCGGGTAAGCACCGGGTCATTAAACACGGTCCACCATCTGGAAAGGTTTTCCTGCTTCGGACGGGTCGCCTGCAGGCCCTTCTCCATCCGGGCTTCCCAGTTTTGAGGCGATTCGGGCCGGACCTTGGTATAGTCAGGTCCCACCATGGTGCATCCGCTTATAAGCGCCGGAACAAAAAGCGCCAGACAACATATGGGTCTGATGGATTTCAGGTTTGACCTGACATTTTTTTTATTGCTGATAAAGCTCATACAGCGCCTCGTCTTTTTTATTCAACCGCT
>JAGYOT010000030.1 GCA_018399455.1 Desulfobacterales bacterium | reverse complement strand
TCATGCTCAGCACCCGAATAATTCCTGTTAAAATGAAAATTGATATAAAGCGCCTCAATCAAGGTCAGATCAAACAGGGCATAGCAACAGTCTGCACAACCAGGTCCGCACTTTACACACTCCGGATAAGCTTCTTCCACTTTAGCAAAGGCTTTGTCCGCCTTGGCCACAATCGCTTCGTATCGCTTAAAAAAAGGGCTGAAATCGATCCCCTCCATCCGTTCCCTCCAAAATCCCATTAAAGCGGCAAGATTGATTTTTGCCGCATCGTTATTGTTCCACGTGAAACATTGCTCTATCAGTTTATTATTCATTTGCCAATACAGAAACGGGCAAAAATCTGATCGAGTATGTCTGGACGCGCAGTTTCGCCGGTAATCTCGGCAAGGGCTTCCATCGCACTGTAAATATCAACCAGAACCCCCTCCTCAGGCTGACCTTCGCGGAGGCCCTGACACGCATCCGAAGCCGACCGCCAAGCCCTTTCAAGAGCCAGCTTTTGACGAATGTTGGGCACCATGTCCTGACCCCGGCCACCCTTCATGGCATTTTGGGCAAACCTGGCGATATGATTTTTCAGAGACTCAATGCCCTGGTGGAACTTAGCCGAAGTCCTGGCAACCGGAATGGAAGCCAAAGCCCCCGGAATCTCAAACGAGTCGCAAATATCGGTTTTATTCAAAACAAGCAGTACAGGCGCTGATTTTAGCTGCTCAAGAAAGAAAAAATGTCCTTCCTCAACGCGTTGTGACGCATCAATGACCAGCAGCACAAGATCAGCAGCCTCGATCTCTTTGAGGGCCATATCAATACCGATTTTCTCAACCGGTCCCGGCCTATCATGAATGCCGGCGGTATCGGCGACAATGACCGGAATCCCCTGAGCAACAAAGCTATCCTCAATTATATCACGGGTAGTCCCTGGGAGATCCGTAACGATGGCACGATCACGACCCAGCAAACAGTTCATAATGCTGGATTTTCCGGCATTGGGACGACCGGCGATAACAATCCGAAATCCATCGCGGACAAAGCGTCGGGTTGCATGCGCATGAAGAAGGCGTTCAATCGGATAAAGCACGGTGGCGGATATATGATCCGCCATTTCCGTCAAGCAGCCTCCCTCGCCGGCCTCATCCGGGAAATCGATGGTCGCTTCAAGAGTTGCAGTCAAACCACGGAGCGAAGATTTGATGGCATGAATCTGTGATCCAAGGGCGCCGGTCAGCTGCTTCAGGGCAAGATCCACAGCCTCTGAAGTCTTGGCTTGAATAAGATCCATGACCGCCTCGGCCTGACTCAAATCAATACGTCCCCGCAAAAAAGCACGCTGAGTAAATTCTCCCGGTTTGGCAAGCTCAACCCCCCGATCGTGAAGAAGCTCAAGAATGGTTTCCAAAACCAACGGCCCCCCATGAGCCTGGATTTCAACAACATCTTCCCCTGTATAGGAGCAGGGCGCACGCATCACCACCAGCATAGCCTCGTCGATTAATCTTGCCTCGGCAGGGTCCATAACATGTCCATAGTAAAAATAACGGGACCGGGGTACCCAGGAGGCATCCGGAAAAGGACTGCCAGACTTAGAAGGTCGGAATAAGGCGGCGGCGGAAGCAACAGCCTCCGGACCCGAGATCTTGACAATACCGATTCCCCCGCGACCAACGGGGGTGGCAATGGCCGCGATGGTTGAAGGCTCCATAACAGATAAATCGAGTATCGCGATAAATTGATAAAGGATTAAGGACTCTGACGAGAACGGCTTCCAGGCTTAGGGGCACGTTTCCTGCGCTTCGGCAGAATCATCAGCTTTCTGTAATACCCATCCCCAACACTCTGGGTTCGAACCGCCTTATTGCTCTTTAGGGCCAAATGAACAATACGGCGATCATGAGCATTCATACGGTTCATCGTCGTCGGCTTTCCCGTCCGACTTGCCTTCTCTGCCAAACGAAGGGCGGCATCGGTTAGCTCATTTTTCCGGGTCTCCAGATAGCCTTCCACGTCAACAACGATCCGGTAGCCTTTACCACATTGTTTGTTGATGGCCTTATCAACGAGATATTGCATAGCCTCAAGCGTTTGGCCCTTTCGGCCGATTAAAACAGCTGTCTCTCCTCCGCTGATATGAATATGACAGTAATCATGTTCGCGCTGAACGGAAATCCCGGCATCAGGAGACAATAGAGATATGATCTGAGTCAATAGAGCCCTGGCAACGGATATGGCTTCGTCAGTTGCCTGGGAAACAGGCTCGTCCTCCGGTAGAACATCAGAGGCCGGAGCGGCTTCGGAGGCTTCGGCTTCACCAAAAGCTTCATCAAGCAAAGCGTTGATGGCAGTTCGGTTATCGGTCTCAAGAAGCTCGTGCTCGTTATGGTCATTTCCGGCTACAGCATCGGAAGACGTTTCCTCAGCCCCTTCCTTCAGGGCATCCGTTTTAGCAGTCGGGGCGGATACCCGGATAAGGGCCTTCTTAGTCCGAACCAGACCAAAAATACCGGTAGATCCATAAGAAATAATATCGTAGGCAAGCTGATCCTTTGGGACATTGAGTTCCTGACAGGCCCTTTCTACGGCCTGCTCAACACTTTTGCCCTCAAAATCCAAAAAATCCTTCATGAAACGCCTCCGTTTACACAGTTTTTTTTGTGATATAGTATTGCTGGCCAATAGAAATGAGATTATTGACCAGCCAGTACAAAACCAGGCCAGAAGGAAAGTTGATAAAAATTACAGTAAAAATCAGCGGCATCATCATCATAAATTTGGCCTGGGACGGATCACCCGGCGGAGGAGACAATTTTTGCTGGAGGAACATGGTTGCCCCCATAATAATAGTAAGAACAGGAATGCCGTAAGGGGGGATCATCAAAGGAATACTGACATCAAAGTGAAAAAGCCGGTCCGGCGCGGATAGGTCGTTGATCCATAACATAAAAGGAGCATGCCGGAGCTCAATGGCCTCGTAAAGCATCCGATAAAAGGCGATAAAAACAGGAATCTGAACGACCATTGGGAGGCAGCCACTCATGGGATTGACCTTATAAGTCTTGTACAGACGCATAACCTCTTCGTTCATCTTCTTCTTATCATCCTTGTACTTCTTTCGAATTTCAGCCATCAAAGGCTGCAACTTCTTCATCTCCGCCATGGATCGATAACTCTTGGTACCGAGTGGCCAAAAAACGATCTTAAACAAAATGGTCAGCAGAATAATAGCGACACCGTAATTAGGAACAAAATGGTCATGGATGGCGTTCATGAGCCACAAGCAGGGTTTGGCAATAATGTCAAAAAAACCAAAGTTAACCGCCTGGGAAAGCTGGTCGTCATATTGGCGAAGCACGGACAGTTGTTTGGGGCCCATATACAGCGCATAATGATATACATCCTGAGTGCCGGGCGGAATCTCGCGAACCGGCTCCATATAGTTTACAGCAACCATTCTGTCTGCCGGATCATGACTGAGCGCAAACCGGGCACCTTCACTTACCTCCGGGACAAGAGTTGTCATAAAATACCGATCGCAAAGCCCAGTCCATTCAATTGTTCCGGAGAAAGAAGACTCCTCTCCGATGTCATCGACATCAATCTCTTTGAGGTCTCCGTCAACAAAAGCAAAAGGACCCTCAAAAGCAAAACGGGAACGATCCGCTGGTACAGGGTTCTGAAGCGTCGTGACCAAATCGGACACCAAATGCTTGTCGGTAGGGTTTTGGATAACAACATCGAGCTTGACGCGATAGCTATCAGGTACAAAAGTATAGCGTTTTTCAATGACAGCGCCCCGGGGCGCCTCCCAGAAAAAAGAAATCGTCTTCCTCTCCGTTTTGACTTGGAGAATGTCTTTATCAAAATCCGTAGCATAACGCGCATCAAACCACTGGTCAGGAGACTCTTTGGCCATGTGAACAAGGGCGGTGCCATAAACGTTGTCCTCGGGAATCAACTCCTTTTGAGGGGCGTCTTCTCCTGTGTCCTCGCGATAGTTGCTCAATACAAAACTCGTTAATGAGGCCCCCCGCATAGAAATCCGGGCCGTATAAAGCGAAGATTGAATCGTTAAAGAATCAAAGGACGGCTCCGGAATAGAGGCTCGACTTTGGTCTTCAGGCAAGGGGATCGGCGTATCGTTCGGCGGTTCCGGGTTCTTGGCAGAACCTTCGCGCTCTCCGGATTTCTCAGCATTCGGCGAAACCTGGCCGGGCGGTGGCTGGGGTGGCTCGACAAAAAGAACCTCCCATAGAAAAAAAACAAAAATTGAGAGTATAATTGCTAAAAACAGACGCCATTGTTCCATAACACACTCCTGCCACTAGGAAAAAACCTATTTAGTGCCTGAACGAAAACCGTCTTTTTCGTTCAGGCACTATTTAATATCAGGCCATAGACGGAGACAAAAATAAGGGCCTTCTCAAACACGAATATTCAGAATTAAAGGAAAGCGCACAATAACAGGCAACGACCCCGTAACAGACGGATTTCAGCCAAGCGCCCGGATCATGAAAGGCAAAAGCTCAATCAACGTTTGAACCCCCGTGATGCCATAAATCAAAAATACATAGGCAGCCAAAAAATCCGAGATTTACACTGAAAAGACCGGACACCGATTGGATCAAGGGACAGGATCAAACCCGCCTGGATGAAATGGATGACATTTCAGAATCCGCTTAACAGCCAGCAAAGAGCCTTTAATACAGCCGTGGCGACTAACTGCTTCATAGGCGTATTGCGAGCATGTGGGGTAAAAGCGGCATGTCGCCCCCATAAAAGGCGATATTATGACCTGATAAAATTTAATGATGAGCAAAATAATACTTCTAATGGCTACCCCGCCTTAAACTTAGAGAAAAGTCGATTCAATGCGGCATCCACCTCATGGGAAGCCAGCCTGGCAGCAACGGGCTTGGCGATGACATTAATGTCCCAGTTTTGTTCCAGGCTCTGCCTGTTTTTCCTAAAAAACTCACGAATTAAACGCTTTAACCGGTTCCGGGTCACGGCGTTTCCCACGCGTTTTGATACCGTCACGCCAAGCCGCGAATGGCCGCTTTGCCCGTTTTGGAAAACAACGACAAAGCTTGAATCCTGAATTCTGCGGCCTTGCCTGGAGAGCGACAAAAACTCGCGCCGCTTCAACAAACGATATGCAGGGCTGAAACTTTCGGACCTGCCTTTTCTCACACCTGCGTCCAAACAATCGTCGGCTTCATAGTATTATAACACAAAAAAGGCACTCGTATCCCGGATCCCGGTTTTATGCGATCAACCGTTTTCTTCCCTTGGCCCGCCGCCGGTTTAGAACCCGGCGTCCCTGTTTCGTGGCCATCCGCCTTAAAAAACCATGTCTTCTTGCCCGTCGCAGTCGGCTGGGCTGATATGTTCGTTTCATTTTTAATTGCTTCCTTTACCCGGTATTAGCAGAAACTCTGCGTGGAACATAAATTATTAAAAAAATCATAATTTAAATAAATTTGTCAAGAACTAAATGTGCCACGTCAGATTTTGCTGGTTCATTTGTAACTTTGGAGGATTTCAATAATATTGTATTCCTCCAGATGATAACTTTCCATGGGATAAATCACCACCTGCCGCTGTAGCGTATTTTCCAGTAAACTGATAATACTGCTGGCCTCGCCCAGCAGGAGATCCGCAATATCCGGATGAACCCTCAGACTGATTTGGTTCCCGCCGATATCCTGAGAGAGCCGAATCACCTCACGATAGATATTGTTGCAGATTGTCTGCCGGGAGAGCAGCACGCCTTCACCATCGCAGTAAAAACAAGGTTCACAAAGCATCCGGTTCAAAGATTGGACAATCCGTTTACGGGTCATCTGAACCAAACCCAAATCAGATATAGGCAGAACATTCGTCTTGGCCTTATCTTTGCCGAAAGCTTCTTTCAGTGCATTAAAAACTTTGTCCTGGCTTGACTTGCGCTCCATGTCAATAAAATCGATGATAATAATGCCGCCCAGGTTTCTCAGACGAATTTGATAGGCAATCTCTTTGACGGCCTCGAGATTTGTTTTGAGCACAGTCTCTTCAAAGTTATGTTTGCCCACATACCGGCCGGTATTGACATCGATAGCGACCAAAGCCTCCGTCATCTCAATAATAATATAGCCCCCGCACTTCAACCAGACCTTCTTTTTCAGGGCACGGGCGATTTCACCCTCAAGATTATAGGCGTCAAAGATCGGCTCCTGTCCGGCATAAAGTGAAACCGCATTTCTGAGACGAGGCATGAATTTATCGATGAAGGTCAATACCGAATTGTAAACGCTCGGGGAATCAATAGTCACGCGGTCGGCCTCATGGGTCAGCAGATCCCTTACACTTCTCAGCGTGACGGTGAGCTCCTCGTGAAGAACGGCGGGCGCCCTGGTATGGCGGTAATTCTCCTGGATATCGGCCCAAAGGTTGGTCAAGAACTCCATTTCCTGCTCCAGCTTTTCCTCGGAAACCCCTTCTGCGGCCGTCCGGACAATAAAGCCATATCCATTATGGCTCATAGACTGAACAATGTTTTTTAGCCGGGTTCGCTCGACTTCATCGGTTATGCGCCGGGAAATGCCGATATGATCAACGGTGGTCATCAAAACCAGAAAACGACCCGGAAGAGAGATAAGCGTAGTCAGCCGCGCGCCCTTGCTCCCAATCGGAGAACGGGCTATTTGAACCAGAATTTCATCGCCTTCCCCAATCATATCTTCAATAGGGGGCTTTTGCGCCGGAGGAGAGGCTCCAAACAGCGCATCCCCGGTCGCAGCCCCGTTTAAGGAGTCAAGCTCTGCTTCAGAGGAAACCGTCCATTCGGCTGCAGGCACTTCCTTCCCGTCAATAATATCATCGACATAGATAAAGGCTGCCTGCTGCAACCCGATATCAACAAATGCAGCCTGCATCCCCGGCAATACCCGCTGAACCCGGCCTTTGTAAACATTTCCGGCGATATTGTTTTCATCGCTTCTTTCAACAAAAAGCTCGACAATGGCCCCGTCTTCCAACAAAGCGACGCGTGTTTCAGGCCCGATCGAATTGATAACAATTTCTTTTTCCATCTCGGATAAGTCAGCCCTCATCGTTTAGCCCGGAGGCCCATACAGATTAACACCAAGACCTCAGGCAAAGAGCGCTCAGGTCTTTCCATAACCGATTAATGCACCAAACCGGCATTCTCTGCGGGAACTTTAACAATCCTCAAGCACCTCACCGCGTCCGAAGGCAAACCAAAAATGGACTGAACCGTCTCCCCCGGCCGAAGTCGCCTGCCCGCGGCCGGGACAAGATGCACAAAAAGGTGCCCCGGAGATAAGCTGCGAATATCGGAAACCACTGCTTTTAAATCCATCTCAAAGACCTGATGCGTCCGACTCCGACGCTGGATTATCCATGATTCGGCGGCAAAAAACCGATTCAATGCGCTGTCATCAAAATCACCGTCTGTGCGGTAAATATGGTAATAATGATCCAGCTCAGCCCCGGGCCCGGTTTTCATTGGAACACGGCAGCAGTCCAGCAGACTCAATCCCTCCGGCAGTTGGCGATTGATTGAAAGAACAACCCCGTCGCAGTCCGGGGCCGTCTCCACGTTGAGATAGAACTCCTCCTGCCGGCTTTCAATTCCCACGGGCAACGCTTCGTGAAAAGAAATTTTAGGTTTAGGATGAAAGCCCCGGCTGTACCTCATTTTTATCCCGCTCCGCCGAAGTGCCCGAATAAAGATCTGGACCAATTCCAATTGGCCGAAATATTTAGCCGATCCAAGCTTTGCATATCGCATTCGGAGGCGAATTTCAACGTCCGATTCTATCCCGCCATTATCAAAATCCACGGGCCGATCTTCAAAACAGGTTTTTTCTGTCGCCAGTCGCGGCCGAACGGATGAAAAATCACAGGCCCCACATCCGCTGCACGTGCCAAACCGACAATCCGGCGTAAACACTTCGTCAAAAGAATTTTCCAGCTCCCGCCAAAGAAAGGATTTGTGTATCCGACAGTCGATATGGTCCCATGGCAATGGTTCGCTAAAAGCCCTTGGACGATAAATAAAAAAATCAGTATCAATCCCGCTCTCACGGCAGGCCGCAAGCCACGTGTCATGATCAAAAGAATCCGACCATCCGTCAAACTGACACCCCTTTCGATAGGCAGTCTCCAAAAGAGCTGCCAACCGGCGGTCACCACGGGCCCAAAGCCCTTCAATCTGGCTGACTTCCGCCCTTTGCCACTTGAATTGGACCCCGGGCATCTTAAGCCTCCGGTGAAGGCCTGCAATAGTCGCGGATGCTTTTGAAAGGGGCATCTGGGCCTGCCATTGAAAAGGAGTATGTGGCTTGGGGATAAAAGTCGCAACGCTTACGTTGATTTTGGCATTTTTGCCGGCCAGCCCTCTTTTTCTGCGAATTTTCTTGACCAGCTCCACAATGGCATCAATATCCGCCTCCGTCTCAGTCGGCAGGCCGATCATAAAATAGAGCTTTATCACCCGCCACCCCAGCGAAAAAGCGTGACCCACCGTATCCAGAATTTCAGTTTCCGTAATGTTCTTGTTGATGACCCGGCGAAGCCGTTCGCTGCCGGCTTCGGGAGCAATGGTAAAACCGGTTTTGCGAACTTTCCGGACGAGCGCCATCATCTCCTGGCTCAAAGTGCCGGCACGGAAGGAAGGAAGCGACACGGCAACCGGGTCCGAACGATGGGAAAAAAGCAACTCCTGCATAAGGGAAGTTAAACAACTGTAGTCCCCAGTGCTGAGTGAAAGCAGGGAGACGTCATCATAACCGGTAGCAGCCAAAGCCTGAGAGGTCAACTGCTTCAGGGCCTCAAGCGAGCGTTCCCTGACCGGCCGATAAATCATGCCGGCCTGACAGAAACGACAACCTCGGCTGCAGCCTCGGGCCACCTCAATCCGAAGGCGGTCATGAATGGGCCGCCCAAACGGCACAATGGGTTTTCCCGGAAAAAGGGCCTGATCCAGATCAGGGACAACAGACCGGGTCACCGAATTGTACCAGGAAACCTTGGGAACCAAATCCATGAAGCCGTTCCCATCCCAACAGGGTTCAAAAAAAGAAGGGATATAGACGCCTTCGACAGCGGCCCAGGCTTCCAACAGGGCAGACTTTCGTTTGTCGCTGCCTTGGCGCCAGTTTATCCAGGCCCTGGCCATCTCCACAATAACAGATTCCCCGTCGCCGACGACCATGGCATCAAAAAATTCCGCCATAGGTTCAGGGTTACAGGTGCAGGGGCCTCCGGCGATAATCAGGGGACAGGCATCGTCACGTTCGCCGGACCTGAAGGGTATTCCCCCCAGATCCAGCATGGCAAGGACATTGGTGTAATTGAGCTCATAGAGCAACGAAAACCCGATAATATCGAATTGACGGACCGGGCTTTGAGTTTCCAGGGAAAAAAGAAGGCGTCCTTCACGCCGCAGGGCAGCGGACATATCCAGAGCAGGTGCAAAAACCCGTTCAGCTATAATGTCCGGGTCCTGGTTTAAGATATGGTAAAGGATCTGAAGACCAAAATGAGAGGTGCCGATGTCATAGAGATCAGGAAAGGCCAGCGCAATCCGCAGTTTAACGGCGTCCCGTGGCTTTTTGACAGCATTGACTTCAGATCCCAGATACCGGCTGGGCCCGACGACCCGGGCCCGAATATCATCAAACTCACGGAAACCCATTGTTTACTTCATGCTCGCCTGAACAAACTCGAGGGTCTGGCGAACCTCCTGCCTGAAAAAATTCTGAAGCTCACCACGCCAGTTTTCTTCCCTCAGTTTCCGTTGAATCCGCCGGGCCGTATCCATTCGCAAAAGTTCTTTCATACGGATAAAAGGACGGTTGGGAGTATCAATACAAAGAGATACAAGTGCCTTGGCCCGTTCCAGCAAATCCGCTGAATCCACAAGCTCATCGACCAGAGCCATCTCCCGGGCTTTGTAAACATCCATCATTTGGCCGGAAAACATGACATCCCGAAACTTAAGGTTGCTGTCAAGGCCAAACCGCATAACCTCATCCTGGGCAAAAAGCAGAGGCAGACCGATTTTGATCTCACTCATCCCAACTTTGATTTTGGGG
>JAGYOT010000003.1 GCA_018399455.1 Desulfobacterales bacterium | reverse complement strand
TTAATTTAACGTCCGGTTTCCACATTATGCAACCTAAAACCATCATCGCCGACTATTTTCGGTATAAAGACGGCAATCCAGGATCGATAATTTTTGCCGATCGGGATTATTAATTTTTTATCAGAAGGAGTTCATTATGAAAACTGTTGGCGTTTTATTGTCAGGCTGCGGCGTCTATGACGGGGTTGAGATTCACGAAGCGGTGCTAACCCTTCTGGCTTTGGATAAACAGGGTGCCACGATCCTCTGCATGGCTCCGGATATGGAGCAATACCATGTAGTTGACCATATAACCGGCGAGGCCACGGATCAAAAAAGAAACGTCCTGATTGAATCCGCCAGAGTGGCAAGGGGAGAGATTCAAGATTTAAAAACCATAGCCGCCTCCCAATTGGATGCACTGGTAATTCCGGGCGGCTTCGGAGCAGCCAAAAACCTGACCAATTTCGCCATAAAGGGAAAGGATGCGGAAGCTCACCCCGAGGTTTCAAGAATCATCAATGAAATGGCTGATGCAGGAAAACCCATCGGCGCCATCTGTATTTCTCCCGCCGTGGTCACCGCCGTATTAAAGCATCGACATCCGGAGATGACCATTGGCAATGATTATGAAACAGCTGAGGCCATAGAGGCCATGGGCGGCGTTCACATGCCCTGCACGGTTGATCAAATCCATGTGGATGAAAAAAACAAACTGGTTACGACCCCGGCCTATATGCTGGGACCCGGAATCAAGGATGTCGCTTTGGGAATCGAAAGACTGGTAGAGAAAATCCTGGCCATTGCTTAATTGGATTGGGCCGGATGGGGAAAGAGATCATAAAAGTACAACATAGCGTCTGAACGGGAAATGATCCCAATCACCCTGTCGTTCTGGATAACCGGCAGGCGGCCGATATCGTGCTTGACCATCAGCCGGGCGGCTTCCATGAGGCTGTTTTCAGGGTTAATGGTAATATTTTTGGTGCTCATGAAGGCCTTTACCGGACTTTTCATTCGCCGGCTCCCTTTGACCTTGCGAAAGTCTCTTCGCGAAATGATTCCGACCAGTCTGCCGTTATCCACCACAGGCACTCCTGTGCAGCCTTCTTTCTTTAGGATAGCCGCAACTTCTTCCATCGGCGTATCCGAAGGGACCGTAATAACCGGGGAAGACATCAAATCACTGACCTGAACACTTGCCTGCTGATTACCTTTCAAAAGCTCATAAACCCAATCACTCAGGGCGTCAGGATTGACCGATTTGAGCATGGCCGAACCCGCACCAGGGTGACCGCCGCCACCCATACTGCGCATAATCGTTCCGATATCGATGTCATCAACAGCGCTTCTGCCGATAACGATGCATTTATCATGGGAATCATGCACAAATATGCCAAATGCGGCATCCAGGCCCAAAATCTCCCGATACATATGCACGACCAAAGAAAGATTGTTAATATGCCCCTCAATATGGGCAATATTGACGCTGACACTGAAATTGCCGATTTTTGTCCTGGGTTGCGACTTTAGCATTTCGAACAGAATATCCTTCTGTTTGACCCCATAGCCGGGCTGCAGAAAGGTATTGAGCACATTCAGATCAGCATTGTTTCCCAGCAGGTAGCCCGCTGCATGGGCATCTTCGGCCGTTGTCGAAGAAAAGGTAAGGTTTCCTGTATCCTCATAAAGACCGATTAAAAAAAGGGTGGCCTGCATGGGGGTGAGCTTGATATTTCGCCTCCGGATTTCCCGTATCATAAGCGTAATATTGGCACCGATGCTTTCCTGGCAGATCCATTGCGGATTCAAATCGGTTTTCTCCTCATGATGATCCCAAACCTCGACCTCCAAATCCGGACGATCCTTCAGATCATCCATTTTCTCCAGGCGGGACCATCGATTGGTGTCGACTACAACCAATTGATTCACCTGGTTGAAATCGATTTCATCAACCCCCGACATCTCAAAAAGATCTTTATGAATCGATAAAAAAGCTTTGACATTCGGATTAACGGCTTTGGGGAGCAGGGGGGTCCCGTCCCGATAAATCAGGGTTGCCGCCACCAGAGAGGCGAAGGCGTCAAAATCCGTACTTCGGTGTGTAGTAATCAGTCGCATGCCACTTCCTTCCTGTCGGGTCGGATTGTCGATCGGATAATTGCGGTAAGAAAAAAGCCGGAATAGGGCCGTAAGGATAAAATCATATAACTTCACCCTAAATTCATTTTTCATCGGGTGTCAACAAATAAGATAAACTTGTAAAAAGTCAGTTTTTGGATGGCAAAGAAAAAAGTTCAAGATCAAGAAGCGTTGATCATAGTTAAAGCGCTTCCGATTCCGGCTTATCTTACCCGAAACGCAAAAAGCATGCGCCTGTTTCTCTTAGTTCTTGACACTAAAAGAACTTTCAGAGTATTAAATAATGAAATTCTAGTCTTCTGGAAATACCTTTTCAACCTTTTCATCGAATTTTAGCGGCTTAAAAACAGGAATGGATTATATAGAAGAGGAAATAACGGGTCCGGAAGACCAAAATTCGGCTGAGATAAACCCCGCCAAAGCTGATCTTCGCATCATTGATACCGATCTGGATGCGCCGCTGTCTCCCCCAAAGGTAAAGCAGCAAAAAACCATCCGGAAAAAAAAGCTTGTTGACAAGCTGAACTCCCTTAATTTTAGTCGGCAATCAATCCAGCTTTACTTCAAAAATCGCAAAGACGGTCGTATTATCGCCTTTAAAGCCCACCCGCAGCTATGTTTTGGCAAAAACCTCGTGTGCCTTTGGGAGGAGCCCCTGAATGTCAGTCAGGTTCAACACCGTTATGTATATCAACATCTACTGATCAATGAAGAGCAGGCCGTTATCACTGTGAACGGCTCCCTTCGGGCTTTGAGCAAAAAGGGGCTATGCCTCCGGCTGCCTGAAAAATCCCTCCAAAGCAGTTCAAGAAAGGCCAGACGATTTTTTTGTGAAGCCTTAAGCGTCTGTCTGATTCAAAACGGTGTTCTCTTTTCCGGTCATCTTGTTGATTTCAGCGCCCAGGCATTTCGGGTGGCGATCCATGCCTCGGAAATGGAGCCCCACCAATGGCTGAATCTCCAGGACAGAATCAACATTTTGATTTTAAAAGGTAATGATACGATTTATTCAGGGGAATGCCGCATATTTAAAAAAGAGCAGAGCCCGGGGAAAAAGCATCTGATATTGGAACCCCTAACGGAAAATATTCAACGGTTCTGCCCGAAACAATACCGAAGTAAACGTCAGGAACTCTCCCCTGCGCCGGACATTGTCTTTTATCACCCGTTTACGGACAAACTGGTCACCCTTAAGGTTTTGAATATTTCAGGTTTCGGCCTCTCGGTGGAAGATGATGAGGATAACTCCGTCCTGATTCCCGGCATGATTATACCGGAGCTCGCGATCAACATGGCCAACACCTCCCGGTTTCGGTGCAAGGCCCAGGTCATTTACCGGAACAGGGATGGAAACAAAGTCGATGAACCGAATATCCAATGTGGAATCGCAATTCTGGACATGGATTGCGAGGACCACATGCGCCTGCTCTCGCTCCTCCATCAAGCGGAAAATAAACATCTATATATTTGCAGCGAGGTGGACCAGGATCAGTTATGGCGGTTCTTCTTTGAGTCCGGTTTCCTTTATCCCAGAAAATACCAGTTTATTAAAAATCAAAGGGATACTATCAAAAAAAGCTATGCATCACTCTACACGACCAATTCGAACATATCCAGATACTTCATCTGGCAGCAGAAAGGTGTGATTCAGGGCCACCTCTCCATGCTTCGGTTTTACGAAAATACATGGCTCATCCACCATCTCGCCGCGCTGCCTTCCAGCAAAAGACGTATAGGTGTTGAGATTCTTAAACAGATCGGTTCCTTTACCTATGATTCACACCGCCTCTTTTCCAGTCACATGGATTACCTGATCTGCTACTTCCGGCCAGAAAACCGGTTTTCCAATCATTTTTTCGCCGGCATATGCAGGCATATTCAAAATCCGAACGCCTGCTCAATCGATTCATTTGCCTATCTGCACTATCGGCCGCACAAGAGATGGATCAAATCATTTCCTGAGGGATGGCGGTTTATCAAATCCACAGCTGCTGATTTAGAAGAACTGCGCAGCTTTTACGAACAGCATTCGGGCGGCAGTATGCTGGAAGCCCTCGATCTCATGCCGGATGAGGAAATGCCCGTTCGCCATACGCTGGCCAACGAATACCGAAAACAAAACATGAAACGGGAACGCCGGCTGTACTCGCTTAAACATAATGAAATCCTAAAAGCCGTTTTTATGGCAAACATCAGCGATTTTGCCATCAATTTATCGGATCTCACCAATTCGGTGTCGGTTTTTGTCATCGATCCTGAAGACCTTGCCCCTGAAATTTTATACGCACCGATCCATCAGCTGGCTGACAGATATGAGCAGAAAACATTTCCCATACTCATTTTCCCCTTGGCTTGTATAGAAGCCTTGTCTTATGAACGGACCTACAATCTCTGGGTGCTTAATATGGAGTATACTGATGATTATTTTACCCATTTCCACCAGCTGATCTAACGTTGGAGCAGAATCACCGCATCGCAGGTTCGAGCTTAGTAGAGAAGAATTTGTTTTACTTTTATGTCTTTTTATATTAAAAATATATAAAATTCAGTATAGAAGGAGAAAATCGGAGGCATGCTTGCGCATAAGTATAAGATTGATTCCTATTTAATGGAAAACGAGGACGAACTGTGTAGACTATTAGTCAAAACTGATCCGGAAAAAACCAAAAAGCAGGCCCTGTGGGCAGGAATTAAACCCGGCATGCGGGTTGCGGATATTGGCTGCGGACCTGGGATAACAAGTTATTTATTGAGCCAATTAACAGAACCCGGTGGCGAAGTTGTCGGGCTCGACCGTTCTGGAGACCGAATCGCTTATGCAAACAAACATTATTCAGGCAAAAATGTCAAGTTTACCTGTCGCGATGTTCGTGATTCCCTGGAGGACTTGGGGAAATTTGATTTTATATGGGCACGGTTTATTCTCGAATATCTGCTTTCATCAAGCTTTAGCGTCGTCAAAGCGCTCTCCGAGATACTAAATCCCGGCGGCATTATTTGTCTGATTGATCTGGACCTTAACTGCCTTAACCATTATGAAATGCCCGAAGCATTGGAGAACAGCTTAAAGGGGGTGATGAAAGAGCTGGAAGAAAAAAAGGATTTTGATCCCTATGCGGGGCGTAAGCTGTATTCATATCTTTATGATCTGGAGTATGAGAATATCTGTATCGATTTCAGCGCTCACCATTTAATTTACGGGCCAGTAAACGCAATCGACGAATTCAACTGGGTCACAAAAGTAATGGTCGCAGCAAGACAGTCAGGATATAATTTTTATAATGATTTTAGCAATGGATTTGAAGACTTCTTGCAATCGTTTCAAGCGTTTTTCCAAAGTCCTCGCCGATTCACCTATACCCCCTTAATTGCCTGCACCGGAACCATCCCCTTTCTGACATTATGAAACCCCTGCTTTTTTCAATTCGAGGCTATGGCCGTAAGCCCTTATATAATACCGGATAAATGCATTCGCGATCTCCCTGTCAAAATACGTACCGATCTTCTCTTCCAATAAATCCAGGGCCCGCGCTGGCGGCATGGGCTCGCTGTAGTATCGGTTGGCGGTTAAAGCCTCAAAATAGTCCGCCACAGCGATAATTTTTCCGCCATACGGGATCTCATCCCCCTTCAGACCCATGGGATAACCGCTACCGTCAACGCGTTCATGATGGGCTCCGGCAATTTCCGGAACATCCTTGAGCTGGCCTTCAAAATTGATTTCAGACAGAATCTCCTTTGTTTTATCTACGTGGAGTTTGACGTATTCATACTCGTATTTGGTGAGCTTGTCCGCCTTTTTCAGCATGGAATCCGGAATTGCGATTTTTCCATAATCGTGCAGTAAGGCGGCGATCCGAATTTTTTCCCGGTAGTCCTTGCTCAAGCCGAGTTCGTTGCAAATGCCCACGGCGTATTCCGCCACCCACTCGGAGTGGCCTTTGGTTACCGGATCTCTTGCATCAATGCTTGAGACCAGGACCCTCAACATGGATTTTAATTGATTTTCACGGACTTCCAGGTGCTCGGTATGCCGGATAAAAATCCCGATAAAATGGGAAATGCCCATCAACAGACTCATATCGCTCTGCACCAGCAGCCGCTTGGACCGGATATTGTCCACGGCCAGAATCCCGATACTTTCGCCGTCACAAATAATCGGGCAGCAGATAAACGCCCTGCCCCCCATTTTTTTGGCAAAACTAAGACTGCGCTCTGACAGACTGTCCTGGATTTCATTGATATCGTTGATCAGAAACGGCTTTTGTTCCCGAAAGGATTTCACAAATGCGCCTTTTGATTTCGGATTGTCCAGATGAAAAGACAGATGCTTCAAAAATCTGGACTGCCCCTGCCGATATCCGAAACCGTCCCGGAAACTCAGCCGGGTTTTCGCCTTATTGGCAAGCATGATCATGCCCCGGTCAAAATCCAGGCGATTGTTCAATACCTCACAGATCTCCCTGAGTACATCTTCCAAGTTATAGCACCGATTGACGATCTGGCCGATCTCCCGGGTTACCTGTCGATTATTATAGTTCACTTCAATCTGGTTGACCAGTTGATCGCTGGCTTCCTGCAGGTTTTTCAAGGCTGCATTAAGATTTTTGTTCTCAATATGTTTTCCGAGCAAAGAAGATCCTAAGGAAAAAATCAGCAGCCCGGCCAACAAATAAAACCACAGATTGACCGGCAGAAATGCCAGGCCCAGCATCCCGGCCACGACAGCCAGCAAGTAAATATAATTTTTCAGAATGTTGTAGTAAGAGAAGAGGCCCTTCTCCCAGGTGATAATGTAGCGGCAAGCCTTGTCGCCCCGAAATATGCACTCAGGATGTTCAATTTGGGGCGGTTTGTTATTAAAAACTAGGGTAATTGCCTCAAAAAACCCCTGTCGGTTTTGGCATTGAAAAGGCTTTTCCCTGGTTCCCTCGTAGGGTGTAACAACAATTTCGATTTTATTGGGACCCAAGGACCTGGATTCGTACTTCGAGGAACGGCTAAATTGATCGGTGGTTTTGCCTATTAATTCATATACTTTTGCCGGCGTCGCAAGACCCAGCACGTAATTGCGCATGGCTCCGATGGACTCGGGAGAGGCCGCGTAGCGGCCTGCTTCGCGGGCGATATTTTCATTGCCGGTTAGCTCAACAGCCTTCTCATAAAAACGGTCAACCTGGGATTGAGTAAACCAATGTCCCTGATCATCTACTTCATGAGGTTTCATGCCTGCGTAATCAAGAAGTTTCCGAATACTGACAGAAGGATATTTGCTCTTAATCAGCTTGATATACGAATCTGTAATTCGGCTGTTGTAAAGCCTGGGTTCTTTTTTTTCGATGGTTTCCGGCATCGGCTTATCAGGTCAATCCGTAAACATTATTTATACAGGCCCATAACCAAATTCCAAATCCTAAGTTAACAAAAAAATACGAATATAACATCACTTTTTTTCCCGAAAAAACTTCAAGGCCGACTACGGGTGTTAATGGACTCAAGATAGGCGATTGCATCCGGATCATTTAATTGGGCAGCACGCTTCATGTCAGCCACGGCCTGATCCCTGTTGCCGGCAAGCATCCTGATCCACCCGCGCGCGTAATAATAATCCCCATCTGAGGGCTTCAGGGAAATCGCCCGGTTGATCGCATCCATCGCCTTGGAATACTGCCCATTGTCGCCATAGCTTAGCCCCAAATGAAAAAACGCCAGGCTGTTCTCGGGATCCATTTCAGCGGCTTTCCTGAAATGCTCAACCGCACGTTTCACGTTGCCGTATGTGGCAAACAACTGGCCCTTGTTCAACCAATACTGAGGGTCGTCTTTATCAGGTGAAGCGTTGACAGGGGCTTGGTTCCTGGCATGCGCTTTCGTTGTGCGCTTTTCTTCAGGCGGCGCTGCGTCTTCCCGCTGCGGGGTTGGGAGATCTTCGCCACGGCCTTCTGCCGCTTGCACCGACAATGCCTTGAAATAAGAGGCCATTTTCTGAACATCAGCGATTGCCACGGTATAGCGGCTTTCAAGTTTTTCCCCCGCCATATCCAGAGTGTACGTTAAGTCTCCCAGTTCCGGGATTTCTGTTTTGTCCGGTTTGACCTGATCCGGCATCAGTTGATAGATGCCGCCCAAGTATGCGTCCAGATCAATGTCCATTTCCATGAAAGGGCCACCGGCTTTTCGCTTCTCAAAATGTTTCGCCTTATCAATGAGCCGCTCCAGACGGTCGTCGTCAGATGCCATGAGAATCATTGAGTCAAGACGCGTCATGCGCATCTCAAATTCAAAATCCATCTGTGGCTCCGGTCCTGTCGACGGCATATTAAACCTAACCCCGTTGACAGAATGGCCGGCGACCTCCGAGGCCGGCATCGGTTGAAACAGAGGACCGAGCTTAATTTCCGGAGACTGCTCGTTTAAGTAATCGGCCATGGCCTGACCGTAATCCAGAAGCCAGGGGATATAAACGGTTTCCAGATAATCCTGAGGCACCTCCTGTTTTTCATCAAGCCCTGCAATCACCTCCATAGTGACCCCGTTTGAATCAAAAGCAATACCGCCGGCCGCCTCTCCGGAAAAATACTGCATGATTCGGGTCAATTTTCCAAAATCAATTCCCATTTGCTGATACAAAGGACCGAAGTGAGTATCCAGAAGGTCCATGACAGCATTGACATCATAGGGTTTAGAACGAAAATGAACCGGATAATCCCTCGTGTAGTCGGCAAGCAACAGATCCTTATCCTCCCCGGCAGATTTAAAAACCTCGGCCAGGCGGGAGTTGGCAAGCGCTCCAATATTAAAGAAAAATACAAAATCGCCTTTGCTCGAGTCCATGCCAAACGACAAGCGGCGTACCTGCCGACCGGTTTCAATCAAAGCAGAAAGCATCTGTTTTGTCTGTTCCGGATCCATATCCGTTTCAGGCGCCTGCGCAACCTGTTGTCCAAGTTTCTGCAACTTCGCCTTTATCTGCGGCTCCGCCTTGTCAATGAGCCGGGCTGCCGCTATATCCGCTGAAACCAGTCCTTCCGGGGCCGAAAGCGAGGCCGTGATAAGGGCCTCTTCCATCGGGTCAGAGACAACACCCCCCTGTCCGGGCGGCAGGGCGAAAATATAGTAGTCGCTTCCGGCGATCGCATTATAATTCGTCTTAAAGTTTTCGTTCGGTTTTCGGAAGGGAATCAGGGCTGCTGCAGAGGTATCCTTTTCGGCCGCCGGGTTAAAGACGGCCCCGATAACAATCGCCCGTTCCGGATCAATCCAGTCAGTTCCCTGCAGCATCGAGCGCAAAAACATGGAAGGTGCTGCCTGGCCCTGGTTATTCATGGATTGGGCCGTCTTATCGATTATTTCCAGAAGTTTCTCCACCCGGCCAACCTTAATGACAATATCAGCGGGAGCAGATGAATCCTGACAAAAACCCGGGGAAATCAAAAAAAGCCATAAAATGAAAAAAACGGTGAGAATCGACAACAACAGGGGCCCTTGTTTCATGAGTCTCTCCTGATTACATGGTTATCTTTGAACTAACAGACAATTAAAAAGGATTCTAATTGAAGCCCCCGTAAAAGTCAAATAAAATAGGCGGTTTTGCGCTCATTTAATCTCTCAGTCCGCAATGTTGTATGGCTGCCCGGTCAAGCATGGCGGGAAGCCCTCCTTTTTCAGCCGGCGTGAACCCGAATGCATGCTCCCAGGCCTCATCATCTTCCATGCAGAAATATGCGGTAACCGCCGGAGCATGTCGCTGAATATAGGCTGCCAGCCGTTTGTAAAGCCTCATCCGTAGAGGTTTGAAATAACGCATTTTACCGTCCATGCCCTTGATAAACTCTCCGTAAATGATTTTGGAGACAGGAAACCTTGATTCAATGATCGGTTTGAGGTCAGGCATAAACCGGAAACTGCCCAGGCTGATCCAGACAATTCCGGAGGGATCGACGGTATTGAAGAGCCGGTCCAGGACCGCCAGATAGTCATTTTCGCAGCCGGGATAAATGATCAGTGGGTCGAAATGGAAGGCCAGAGGATAACCATGCGCCTGGCAGCGGGATGCAGCGCGGAGACGGGCGTCAAGACTTGACGTGCCCCGCTCCTGTCCGGCCACCACACTTTCCGTATTCAGCGACCAGGCCATGATGGTTTTTCGGTTATGGGCCAGGCCCAGCAAATGATTAATGTGAACCGATTTGCTCTTTATCTCAAGTATGGTCTGCTCCTGCGCTGCGAACTTATGAATCAGTTTTTCCGAAATGGGGTCAATGGATTCCCAGATTAAACTATCGGTGAATTCACCGGTGCCGATTCGTCGAATCCCGCGTTCGGCAAACACAGTATCAAGGGCGGCCATCATCTCCGCCTGATTGACATAGTACTGAAGCATCGGCGGATGAAAGTAGGACTGCAGGATACAGTAAGCGCAATCCATAACACAGAACGTGCCGATATGAAGAATCATGTAGTTGCAGCAGGTGTAGTAGCTGGTACCCGGGCAGGGCCGGACAAAAGCCCCTTTGTTCCGTGTCAGCAAAAGCGTCCGTTTGCCGGCGGCGACCGGATCCGAAGCCGCGGAAATCAAATGATAAACCGTTTCCGGCGATTCCACCCGTTTCGGCGTAAGGCCCAGGCGCTCTGCGATTGCCGAACAAAGTGGAAGATCGGCAACCGTTTGATCAATATAAAGAGTCTGAATCCGCAAAGCGTTTATTTATGATGGCATCAAAATGGGGGTTGTCGGGCAGTCGCTCAAGGGTTTGAATCTGGTCTGCAAATTCCGTCACTGTCTGAAACGAAAGGCAAATCGAAAACTCCTGTGCTTCAAAACCCGGAGCTGCTTTAAAAGCAATGGTATGAGGAAGCATCAGCGCACGCCGGTTTTCTTCAAAAGCCTTCTCAAACCGGGACATCCATGGATATCGCCGTTTATGAAGAAATGAACGGACATGTTTCAGCTTTTGCTGGCGGCTATAATCCTTATTGAAAAGAATCGCATGCATTTCGCCCGTCTCCAGCAAATCAGAAATGAGGCGGTCCTCAGCGCAGGCGATATCCCTGAGCAGAGAGCAAATCTCTTTTTGCTGATTGAGCGTCGGACGAATTTCTTCGAACAAACGGGCCAGGGCCTCTCCTGCCTTCACCTCCAGCTTCCCGAGCTCCAGCGCAATGGTTAAAGAAAGACAGCCTCTTCGAATGCAATCCAGGATAGGCGAAGAAAGCTGGTTTATGCGCTTTAAACGGGAGACCAGCTCCTGATTAAACGAAAGCCCCAGGCATCCGCTGTAAGCCGCGAGTTCGATATCACTGGGAAAAAAGGAGGCCAGTTTCTCCACCGTCCGGGCCTGTTCAAGCAGGTTCAGCTCTCTATGCTGGGCATTATCGGCTACAGCCAGAGACAAAACGCTCAAAGGGCTCGCATCAGCCGGCAGCAGGCGCACGGGAATTTCAGACCAGCCAAGGTCCCGGCAGGCCTGCACGCGACGAAACCCGCTGACAATGGAATAAGACGAAGCCTTCCGGTGTATTAAAAAGGGCGGATGGATCAGACCGATCTCCGCTATGGAGGTGACAAGGCCTGAAAGGGATTGCTCCGTTGAAATCTTAAAAGCGCGATCCTGTAAATCTATCTGCGCCAGTCGAATAAAAGCCGTATTCGTGATCATTTCAGCCGCCGACAAGGCAATTCAGAGCCTCCAAATACTTCTTCCGGGTATTGGCTATCACCTCCGACGGCAAAGGAGGGGCCGGAGGCGTTTTATCCCAGTCCAGAGACTGGAGATAGTCTCGGAGGTACTGTTTGTCAAAACTGTCCTGAGGCCTGCCCGGCTGGTAGCCTGCCTTGGGCCAGAATCTGGATGAATCAGGGGTCAGCACCTCATCGATCAAAATCAACCGATCGCCATCAAAGCCGAATTCGAACTTCGTATCCGCAATAATGATGCCCTTTTCGTCCGCCACGGCGGCCCCTTTCCGGTAAATCTGCAGGCTCAGATCTTTTATCGTCTCCGCCGTGTCCCGGCCGACCAGTTCGATTACCTCATCAAACGATATATTAATGTCGTGATCGCCTGCCTCAGCCTTTGTCGAGGGCGTGAAAACAGGCTCGGGCAGCGGATCCGATTCTCTCAGTCCGGTAGGCATTGGAATCCCGCAAACTTCCCCGGTTTTTTGATAGGATAGCCAGCCCGATCCGGAAAGATATCCCCTGACGACACATTCCACGGGCAACGGGCGGGCCTTTCTGACGAGCATGCTGCGATCTCTGAGCATTTCTTTGTAAGGTTGGAGGGATGGGGGATATGTTTCCACATCACTTGAGATAATATGGTTTTCAATGATGGGCTGCAATAAATCAAACCAGAAAAGGGAAATCCGGGTTAAAATCTTGCCTTTGCCCGGAACCGGGTCCGGCATGATCACGTCAAATGCGGAGATACGATCGGTTGCCACCATCAGCAGGGCGTTTCCCACGTCATATATATCCCTGACCTTGCCTTGCCGCAGGAGAGGAAAATCTTTAATGTCCGTCTGATACAGGGCCTGTTCCATGAATTCGGCGCACCTTCCATACTAAGTTGAGTGGTTTGAAATACACCAACAGGATCTATTTTCCGTACGTTTTGTGAAATTCGGCGATATAGTTTTTCAGCTGCTTGTAGGCTTGCGGCGAGACCTCATAGAACTCAATGCCGGATTCGAATTTATTTTCCCGGCCCCGGTTGCAGTATTTCACTTTTCCCCGGATATCCACAAGATCATCCTCGATGCCCATGGATAAAAGAACAATATACTTGGTTTCAATCGGCTCATGCGTCTCCAGCTGCAGACCGGTTTCGCTGATATTCAAGGTACGTCCCATTCCCTGCATCCATTCCTTGCCTTCGTCATCAAGGCAGACATAGGATAACAGGTTTAGGGAATCGTAGCGTTCATGCCGTCTTTTATTCTCTGCCATGAAAAATCCCTCACCTTACTGTATGGATATTAAGAAGCCAATGCCCGCTTAAAAAATCGCCGGGCACGAAATCTGTCAACCACTATTAACGTCAGGATTGCGGGCCAAAACGGCCGGCTTTAATCACATCAAACAACCGTCCCGTCGTGACGGAAACAGAGATTGTTGTATGTTTTATCAGATTCTTGAACGTCTGAGACATACGCTTGTATTCTTTGCGGATTCCGGTCAATTCAATCGGAATGTACTCAAAGTCCTGCGATACATATACGGCTGCGGAATGAGGCTCATGCGAAGTGTTAAGAAAGGGGATGTAGCCGAGCATGTCGTTTTTCTCCAGGGCACAAAGTTCTATATAACCGTTTTCGATCCCCCGCACAATGACCGCCTCGCCGCTTTTTATCATATAAATCGAATCCTCGTCTTCAGGGCATTGCCAGAGGTTTAATGAGTCAATCGAAGGCTGAGCAAAATACTCGTTCAAAATAACTTTGGCGCAATTGGTCGTCACCTGCCGCAGCCGGTTGTCAAGGGAGGCCAAAAGCGACTGCCATATAGCGGACAACTCCGAATACTCCCTGAACAGGAGGTCATAATCCATAACGCCCAACTGCACGTCAGTAACGGCAACAACGGTTGCGCTTCGCTGAAGACTGCCCTTTCTCATAAACGAGCCGATGCTGCCGATAAAGGCGCCATCCGCCAGCCTTGTAATCGGGGCTGTTCCCTCCGGCAGCAAACGGATCACCTCAACCTTTCCTTCGAGAATCACCCAGAACCAGTTCCCGTATTTTTCCTGATAAACAATCTCCTTTCCTGCGGAAAACTCTTCCTCGTCAACAACATAAATATAATCAATCAATGGTCCTTTAATCACAGGCAGATAAGATGAATCGGCATCATCCACAGCAGCCGCCTCCGGGTTATCCGGCGTTTCTCCAACAATTTGAATCTCCCCGTCATCAACCATCCGCAAGGCATCCAGAATAATCTCCATTCGGCTTTTCTTGATAACCTGCTCACAGGAAACAGACTCATTGCTGAACTCATAGTCCGCATCCACCCATCCAAAAAGGCGGTTTAAGGCGTCAAGGCCTTTAATGTTGCCGATTTCCGAATTAATGGGATTGCCGTCAATAATAAATATACGGCCCGGATGATCACAATTTTCGCGGGTTAATGTCAGCGTGCCGGTACTGGCATTGCCGCCCAGCAGCTGAAGCAGCTCGCCCAGTCCAATAAATTTGAGACTTCCGCTTAATACAATGTTCGCGCTCATGATGAATTATCTTGTGCCCAGTGAAATTCTTTTTGCAGATATTTTAAGGTCAGCTTCATGATCTGGGAAAGCGTTTTTCCCACTCCCGCACCGGTTAAAGCGCTGGCTGAAAGGGAGGGAACCTTGAGCTGACGGTTTAGCTCGTGTTCCATTTTCTCAAGCGGCATCAAGGGAAACCCCTGTTTTTCCAAATCCCTTTTATTATATTGCAGGACCAGAGGAATTCTGCGGATATCAATGCTCATCTTCTTTAAATTCTCATGCAGGTCCTTAAGCGACATCATGTTTTTTTCCCTTCTAACTTTCAGGGAATCGGCCACGAATACAATTCCGTCCACACCCTTTAAAACAAGTTCTCGGGTCGCCCGGTACTGGACCTGGCCCGGTACCGTGTAAAGCTGCGCTTTCACATCGCATCCCTTGATTTTGCCAAGCCCCATAGGCAGAAAATCGAAAAACAGCGTTCTATCCCCGTGCGTGTCGATAGATATCATCTTCCCGGCCACCTGCTTCGTAAAATGCTTGTGAATAAACTCCAGATTGGTCGTTTTGCCGCTTCGACCGGGACCGTAATAGACTATCTTACATTGGATCTCATTGTTTTTTAAATTCAGAATCGCCATAGAGTGGTTCCCAAACGCCCTTCATTCATGTCATACGGATCCTGGGGCCCGAAATTTGCCGCCTATTTCTGTATATTTAATATTTTGATTTCCAAGCTGTAATCACCTTTCTTAGGCCCCGCGTTGATGACCACTTTCGAGGAAACATAGCCGTTTCCTGAAAATATTGCCACGGGAGAAAAAAACGTCATACCGCTCAGGTAATCTCCGATATTAAGATCAGCAATCAACCGTTTATCTTTTTTCGGAACAAGCATTTTCAGGTATTTCCCTGCCTGAAAACTGACTTCAAGCTCTGCCGTCTCTCCTTTGCGTTCCCCACGGGGCATTTCGAAACGAATCGAATCCACATCCAAAATATCTTCATCATCGACTTCGGATTCAGGTTCAAGATCTTTATGAATTTTATCCTTTGAAACCCGGGTGTCCAGCCCGGCCTGCCGAATCAAGTCCTCCAGATAAACCCGAACGCCGGAGAGCTCATCAAATGTTAGCACATCGCCGGACATCCATTGTTTAAGCCGACCCAGGGCCTTTTCGGCCTCGTCCTGCTGTACCCAGCACCAAAGGATATTTTTTGCCGCATCCGTTCGCAGGGACTCAGTCGCAAGCAGCTGGGTAAACTCCTCAATGGCCTGATCAAACTGGCCGAATTTGGCAAGGGCAAGAGCACTTGCCAGTGAAGCAGAGCCTTTGGCCTCCGGTTCATCAGGGGCCACCATCTCCTTCATCACGCTCTGGGCCTCCTCAGATACCCGGGGCGGCTTGGGAGCCGACAATTCGGTCTCTATCTGCTTATAAAGGGAGTCAATCTTATGGGCAATTTTTGCCAAAAACCGATCCTTGTTTTTGACATTCTGCGTGGCCTCGATCAGGACCTCGACATTTTTGTAGATATCCAGGGATTCGTTTAATAGCCCCTGAGTTTTATATAATTCAGCTTCCTTAATCAAGCATTTGACTTTTTCCCCAAAATTCATTGCGGTTTCAACTCCATTGGCTGCCAACAGACATATGTACCGGAGGCCGTGCGTTTGCCCTGCTCTAAGCCCATAAACTGCGGGAACAAAGCTTAACCGATTAATAACGTTTGGTTATATTATCTTGAATAAAGCGATTTCTCAAGGATATTCTTAAACATTCCAAATCCAATGGTTCTGACTATGTCCACCGGTCTGTCAAAGCCGGAGTTCAACACGGTTTCGCATAACTCGGGCATTCCTGTTTATCTGTGATATGGGGTTTGATGTCTAAAATCGGTGTCCCGTCTATCATATCGGCACGTTTAACAAAAATTACATTTTCTTTAATATCAATAACTTCCAGTACAGACAGGCCGATCGGATTGGGACGGTAAGGCGAACAGATGCTGAAAACCCCCATGGCCTGCCTGCGGTGAGGCGGAGTCTGGACCAGCTTTTCCGGCTCAAACCTATGGCTTTTGTGAAAATAAAACAAAACCACGATATTCTGGCCCGCCTTGATACTCTTGAGTCCCTCTTCATAACACTTTTCAATCACTATCCGACCCCGGACATCAGAGATGCTCCAGTGCCGGGGAATGTTTGCGGCATCCGTGTGAAATGTGCCAATCGGCTTAAATTCTATCGACATTTATCCTCCCAAGGTGCCCCTTTACAAAAATCATCAGTGCCTCTGCAGCCTGGCCACTGCTTCAATATGATACGTATGGGGAAACATGTCCACGGGTTGGACTTCGGCCACCCGGTAGCGTTCGGAAAGCATCCCCAAATCCCGCGCCAGGGTTGCGGGGTTGCATGAGACGTATACGATCCTTGACGGACCCAATTCAAGGATTTTTTCCACCACGTCCTTATGCATCCCGGGCCGGGGCGGATCGATAATCACAACGTCAGGGGCATCGGTTATATCACACAAACGCCTCAGAATATCTCCTGCCCGGAATTCACAGTTTGTCACTTCATTGTAGCTGCAGTTCTTTTCCGCATCAGCCACCGCACTTTCCACGATTTCAATGCCCACAATCGATTTGGCGGCATCTGAGAGCCAAATGGGAATCGTGCCTATCCCGCTGTACAGATCAAGAACCGTTTCGCTGCCGGAAAGATCCGCGTATCGCCTGACCACTTCATAAAGAATTTCAGCACCGCGCGTATTTGTCTGAAAAAAGGAATTGGCAGAAATCTCGAACTCAAAAGGACCGAGGCGCTCCTTCAGGCAATTCTCACCGGCCAGAGCAATTTCATATTCGCCGACAGCCACGCCCGATTTCCTGGTCGAAATATTATTTACAACCGAAACTGTCTGCGGATATTTCTCCATTAAGCCATCCGCCAGCGGTCTGAGGCTTGAAATCGATTCGGCCGATGTTACGATATTGACCATCCACTGGTCCAGAGCCACCGAATGCCGAAGCATCAGAAAACGCCAAAACCCCTTATGCGTTTTAAGTCCATACGCAGGCATACCGGACGTTTTCATATACAGCTTGGCATCTGAGAGAATATGGTTGCCGGTTTCCGGCTGAAGCAGGCACCGGTCAATATCCAGAACTTTATGGTAAGTTCCCGGCACATGGAGTCCCAGGGCAAAACCAATATCAACATTCGGATCTTCCAACTCGGAGGGCAGCAGCCAACGCCGATCTGAGCAGGAGAACTCCATTTTGTTGCGGTAATGAAAAATCTGACCCGAGGACCGGACGGGATGCACCCATACCCCATGAATCCCGCCGATATGCGACAGCGATTCGGATACATGGCGCTGCTTGTATTCCAGCTGTTTATCATACTTTAAAAACTGCCATTTACAGCCTCCACACCAGCCGCTATAGGGACATGGGGCATCAACGCGATCCCCCGAAGGTGTGAGCAGCGAAATAATGCGGGCTTCGGCATACTTTTTCTTGCGTCTAATGATCCGGGCCATCACCTGATCGCCAGGAACAGCCTGATCAACAAACACAGTGAACCCATCCACCCAGGCAATGCCCCTTCCGCCAAAGGCCAGATCTGAAACATGCAGTTCAATTTCCTGTCCCCTCTTTATCCGCATAAATCAGGCGCCTGTCTCCTTCCCTGTTTGACCTTTACCCCAAAACTAAATAAAATAATACCTAAACTGAGTTTAGGTAATAAGGATGGCTTTTACGAGAGCATCAATAAGGATAGACAACTTAAGCCGGATCCAAAGTCAAAATCAAGACCGGAAATCCAGTGAAAGAAAAAAATAATGCAAAAAACCCTGTGGTTTAAATCCGAAAACCTGCATCTGCACGGCACCCTTCATTTGCCCGAAGCCAACAGGCCCCCGGTAATCATTGGCTCTCACGGGCTATTGAGCAATGGAGACTCACCCAAGCAGATTGCTCTGGCTGAAAAATGCAATGATGCGGGCATCGCCTTTTTCCGTTTTGATCACCGGGGATGTGGAAAAAGCGAAGGCAGGTTCAACGAGGTAACGAGTCTGGAGGGCAGACGCCGGGATTTACTGGCGGCTGTTCAAATTCTGCATGATCTCCGGAAAACTGATCATTACCGAATCGGTCTTTTTGGCAGCAGTTTTGGAGGAGCCGCCGTACTTGCGACAGCAAGGGAGATAAAACCGCTGGCGATCGTAACCGTCGCCGCTCCCATCCGGACCCGGGCCATTCAGCAGTCTTATATCAATGAAGCCTCAACGAAAAAAATGCTTGAGACAATGAGCCGGGAGAACCTTGTTTTTGATATTTCAGGCGATATCCCTGATATCACCAATCTTTTGATCTTTCATGGCGATGCAGACCCGGTAGTTGCCTATGAAAGCGCTCTGGAGCTATATGAAAGGGCCGGTTCCCCCAGAGAGCTGGTTCGTCTGGAAAACGGGGATCATCTTATGAGCAATAAAGCCCATCAGGCCTTGTTCATTCGCCGTAGCATTGACTGGTACAAAACCCGCCTGCTTGATTGCGGATAATCGATAGCCGTTTTTAAAAAATCCAAAAACCGTCTTGACAAGGCCTGAGTTCGCTGTTAGATATAAAAAAATCTGAAGGTTGCCAAACCGAAGAGAAGATTAAGATGAAACGATTTAAACTGATTGCCAACATGAGCCTGATACTTATTATTGCCCTTACTGTAGGCGTAGGCTACGCCGACCGGACATGCAGGTGTTGGTAATCGCTTGAAGTAACAAGCTAATTAACTTGAAAAAACCGTTATCAGCACTTGCTGATAACGGTTTTTTTTTCGACGAAAGGATGCTGTCAATGAAAAGTGACAATGCTAAAAAAGGAACTGCCCGTGCCCCTCACCGGTCGCTGTTCAAATCCATGGGATATACGGATCAGGAGATTCGACGTCCCCTGATCGGAGTAGCCAATTCGGTCAATCAAATCGTACCGGGCCACGTGAACCTGGACAAAATCACGGAAGCTGTAAAAGCCGGCATTTACATGGCCGGCGGAACCCCCATTGAGTTTGGCACCATCGGCGTGTGCGACGGCATTGCCATGAACCATGAAGGAATGAAATACTCCCTGGGCAGCCGGGAATT
>JAGYOT010000299.1 GCA_018399455.1 Desulfobacterales bacterium | reverse complement strand
CGGAAATCCCTTCCACCATCAACTACCAGGGATATCTGACGGATGAAGCGGGCCGGCCCGTTACCGACCGGGCCTCCATCACCTTGTCTCTTGGAGGTGAGGATTCTTTCGGAGACGGCTATAGCACCGCCCTGTATTGCATTCGAAATGGTGATCCATGGCCATAAAACACAAATCCTGGGACAGTAAAAGATTTTCAGAGACAAGGCCCATACTGGTCACAGGCTCCCACCGCTCGGGCAGCACCTGGGTGGGCAACACCCTCATGCTGGACCCGCGCGTCACCTATATCCAGGAGCCCTTTCACGCGGATTGCCCCACGCCGGGCTTTGACTACCGCCCCCCCTTCTGGTTCTACAGTGCGGCGGGCGCACCGGACGAGGAGGTGCTGTACGAAGCCTTCCGGGCGCTCTTCGAAAAAACGGCCCGGCCGCTGTCGAACGCGGCCATGAAATACCGGGGCGCACGCAAAGACCTCGGCCGGCCGCTCAAGTTCGTCAAAAACGTATTGAAAACAAGCCTGTACCGGCAGGTGCCCCTGGTCAAGGACCCCATCGCCATTCTTTCCGCCGGCTGGCTCCACGAAAAGTTCGGCTGCCGGGTGGTGGTCATGCTGCGCCACCCCCTGGCCTTTGCGGGCAGCCTCAAGAAGTGGAACTGGCAGTTCGACTTCGGCCAGCTCCTGGCTCAGCCCCAGCTTGGGGGCGGGTGGCTTGAAAAGTTCGCGCCCGGCATGGCGGCCGCGCAGGAGGGCCGTGCCGACCGGATCGACCGGGCCTGCCTCCTGTGGAACATACTGCATGCGCGCATCGCCCTTTACCGGGCGCAGCACCCGGAGTGGCTCTACATGCGCTACGAGGACCTGGCGGCACAGCCGGTGGAAAAATTCGCAGAGATGTTTGACTATCTCGCGCTCCGGTATTCACGCCGCACCGCCGAAAAAATCAGGCGGATGACCGCGGGCGGAAACCCGGAGGAGACGGACAGCCCGGGCTTTAAGCCCAGGGATTCGCGGCTGAGCCGCCACACCTGGCAGAAACGCCTGACTGAAACCGAAATCCGCAGGGTCACGGAAAAGACCCGCGAGATAGCGCAACAGTTTTACCCGGATCAAAACCCGGGGATGAGATCTGAGTCCACCCCCCATTCGAAGGAGCACACAGCATGAACATGATCAAGCAGCCCGTCTTCCTGGTCGGCGCGGAACGCTCCGGCTCTACGGTTCTGCGCCTTATGCTCGACCACCACCCGGAAATCAGCTTCCGCGAAGAGTTCGAGTTCGCCGTGGACCAAATGGATGACAACGGCCGGGTCCCGGACCCGGCCGACTACCGCCGCTGGCTTTTGGAAAACCGGATTTTCCGGGCATCAGGCTTTACCATCGATCCCTCGCTGCCCTACCCGGCCCTGGTCAACAGCTTCCTTAAGCAGAAACAGCTGCGCGACGGCAAGCCATTTATCGGCGCCACTGTTCACCGGCACTTCAACCGGCTGCGCTTTATCTGGCCGGACGCCCGGTTCATCTACCTGGTCCGCGACGGCCGCGACGTGGCGCGCAGCAATATCGGCATGGGCTGGGCGGGAAACGTCTGGACCGGCGTTGAGCGGTGGATCGAGGCGGAGATCTTGTGGGAGGATATGAAACCGCAAATCAAGCCCCGGGACCGGATGGAGGTGGTCTACGAGAAGCTCATCCTGGACCCGGAAGGGGTCCTTGCCGGGATCTGCAGCTTTATCGGGGTGGCCTGGTCTCCGGCCATGATGGACTATACCCGAACCACCCGTTACCAGCGGCCGGACCCGTCGCTTGTCTACCAGTGGCGAAAAAAGCTATCGGACCGCGAAATCCGGCTCCTCGAAGGGCGCATCAGCCCCCTGCTGGAGCGCAGGGACTACCCGTTGAGCGGGCTGCCGCCGGCCGCGCCCGGTCCCTGGACAATCCGCCGGCTCATGTGGCAGGATAGAATCGCCCGGTTCAGGTTTCGGATCAGGCGATACGGCTTAGGGGTATCGCTGCTCGATTTCCTGGCCCGGCGGCTCGGCATGCAGGCCGCCGCTGCAGGCATCCGCCGGCGGATCGACGCCGCCGACCAGGCCCGCCTCCGGTGAGAGCGCCTTAGGCAAACGCCTCGACTGCATCCGACAGGCCGTCATAGATGTCAAACACCTGGTGGAGCCGTGTCAGCTCAAGCAGCATGCGAACTGAGTCCCGCGGCTCGGCGAGCTTTACGTCCCCGCCCTTCTTGTTCACCTTGCGAAGGGCCGAGACCATGACTCCAAGCCCCGCGGAGTCAATAAATTCAACGTCCGAGAGATTGATAACAAAGCAGACATGGCCGGTTTTGGCCAGCGGCTCGAAGGCGGCCTTGAACTTTTTGGCACTTGACGAATCCAGCCGGCCGTTAACGCTCAGAACCTGCACCTTTCCCTTGTCTTCAACCGTGACATCCATCGGTTTTGCACCTCCATCCTTAAGCGGAATCCCCGCAATATTCGCTTTCGTCCGGGGCCAGGAGCTTTTCCAGGACCAGCACGTTGCACTCCCCTGTTGAGCTGTAAAAGACCGCGTCCATGATGGCCTGGATAATGGCAAGCCCGCGCCCTGATGATGAAAGCTCGCAGATTGCGCATTCCGTATTATCCTTGAAAATCTCGCTGATATCCCGGTTCAGCTCGTCATGGGCCATGGCCCGCCCGTAATCGCGGACGGTGAACCGGAAACGGTCGCGTTGCAGAATGAAATCAACCTCCACCGGTAGGCCCGGCTTCCCTTCGTAGGCATGCTCGATGCTGTTGGTAACCGCCTCTACCAGGCAAAGCTCAATCTGATAAGTCTGCATCTCGTCAAACCCGGCCAGGCTGCACAGCTTGTTTGCCACCATCCCTATAAGCGGAACCTGGTCCAGATCGCTTTCAATGCGGAAATGAATCCGTCTCTCCCCCATCACCTTTCTCCCCCCCATGCCCGATGCCGGGCCAGGCTGATGCAAAAATCCGGTCCCGGCCGGTTTGCAGTGCCCCCTACCCCTTGATCTCCAGGGCCAGAATGCTCACGTCATCGCGCGGCTGCCTTCCCCCGCCAAAGAGCCTCATAGCCCGGATTGCCGCATCCACCATCGCTTCGGCCGAAAGATGGCGACTCGCCTTCAGCTGTGCGCTCAGGCGCTTCTCGCCGAAAAACCGGCCCCCTCCGTCCTCGTACTCGGTAATGCCGTCCGTGTAAACCACCAGCTTGTCCCCCGGCCGAACCCGGCGCTTTTCCTCCTTGAACGGCAGGATGCCGTCGAGCCCGATAAACGTGCCCCCTGCGTCCAGGCTTTCCATGGCGCCGTCGCTGCGGATCAGGACAGGCGGCGGGTGGCCGGCGTTGCTGTAGCTGATGGTCATCTCCAGCGTATCCACCACCATGTAGCTGATGGTGAAAAACTGCTGATACACCTCCATGCTGAAGCATTGATCCAGGTGCTCAAGCACCCGGGCCGGAGTTGCCACCATGGTGCAGGCATTTGTCTTGTTGTAGCATGCGGTAAAGTCGTTGCATTGGGGGTTCAGCATCTGCGAAACCGTTACCGCCATCAAGGCCGACTGGATGCCGTGGCCGCTGACATCCAGCATATACAGCCCGTAGCGGTGCTCGTCCAGGCGTATGATATTGAAGATGTCACCCCCGATTTTGTAACACGGCAGAAATCGCCAGGCCACTCCGAACTTGCCCGTGGCA
>JAGYOT010000298.1 GCA_018399455.1 Desulfobacterales bacterium | reverse complement strand
GTTAGAAATTATGAACAGGCCCATATTGCCGCGGGTGCGGGCTATATCGTCCGGGGTGCGCAGTACACTTACGAGCAGGGTCAGGGTCCCAACGGCATACGCTACGCAGTCGGCGGCGAAGTCAAGATCGATGTCTCGCCTGTACCCGGCGATCCCGCAGCAACTGTCAAGAAAGCAGAAGCCATCCGGAAAGCAGCACTCGCCCCGGCCCGGCCTTCGGCCCAGGACCGGCGTGTGGCAGCAGAGGCAGCGCAAATGAAAACGGAGGCAAAGGCGGAAAAGCTTGAGGCCGAGGCAGAGGAAAAATCCCGGGAGGTCGGACCCGGCAGCCGCCGGAGCCTTAATCTGTACGCCTGACCCCAGAAACACGTTCTCTGGTGCTTTTCCGGCAGATCATCGGGAACCATCATTCGATAGGCGTCCTTGATGTTTTTTTCGAGTCTTCGAGAGTTTCTCCCTGCGTCATGATTTCAGGATGTTCAAGTTCCGGTGTCAATCAGCCCCCGCGGATTAAAGAGATTGGAAAGGGCTGCCGAAAGGAGGGGCAGAGACAAAACCGATACGATGAAAAAGGAGTCAGTGATGATGGTTACCGATGCGCCCCCGGAAGCGGCGGCAGACGAAAATCCGCGTAAGGCATACAGCAGCACATTAAAGCAGGTATTTTCCCATATCCTGGCCGCAGATGACGCGCCTCTGGCGGCCCGGCTGTTTTCCGCAGCCGCGTTTGCCTTTGAGGTCGACGCGCTCATGGGGACAGACGGCCCCGGTTTTAGCGAGGAGCGGCTGGCAGCTGAAGTTGACCGGGTGGCGGAGCGCACCTATGAGCGGCTCTGGATGGAGCAGTTTGCATTGCAGCAGCCGGATCTTGAGCTGCCCATGTCCATGGTGCAGACTTTTTTGCTTGGCCGGATAAAGCATTTTGCACCTGAGTTCCGGGAGCGGATTGAGGCGGCCTGGTCTGCCTGCGCGCCTGAGGCCGCAGATGTCACCGGGGGGGCGTTTCTCAATGTGGAGCGCACAGATGGCCGCGCCCGTGTGCGCTGCCCGGCGCTGGCTGCAGCATACCGGCAGCGCCGAAATCACCTTTATGACGTCCTTGGGCCGCAGGTCGAGGCCCGTTTGACCGATTTTGCCACGGGTTTTATGGCAGCACGCAGCCCGGAAAACTATCGCAGCCTCACGTCCCTGGTCCAGGACTTGGTGCTTCACGTGATGATCCACAAGTTTTTTCTGGCCTCAGACCCTGTGCTTTTGGATCTGGACCCGGAACTGGCCGATGACCGAATCAGGGATATTGTTTGCCAGACCCAGGTGGCTCTCGCAGCTCAGCAGCCGGCCATGGAGAATCTTGAAAACATGGTTTTTGATCAGGGACTGCAGGAACTGACGCATACCGGGCTGTTGATTTTGTTTTAAGACGCAAAACCGCAGCCCTGGTTATGGATTGTCTGTTTAAAAATAATTATCAAGGCCTGACCCCAAAAATAATATCGTGTTTAAATGCATAAGTATTGTCGATTTCGACAAGTGATAGACAAAAGAAACCTCCCTGGGTCATAATGGCTTTGTTAAGCTGCTGGAATAACCAAGTCATCCAGAATTATCAACCACAAGGAGGTTTCCATGGAGAGTATGCACTACATCGGACTGGACATCCACAAAAAAATTATCGCCTATTGCATCAAAACATTGAGTGGTGACGTAATTGATCAAGGGACGGTTCCGGCGACACGAAAAGCGTTAAACGATTGGATGGCAAAACTCCCCCAACCATGGGCAGTGGCCATGGAAGCCACCATATTTACAGGATGGATCTATGATTACCTTAAACAACATGCTTTCAAAATCACAGTAGCCCATCCGGAAATGCTAAAGGCTATCACGGCAGCCAAGAAAAAAAACGATAAAGCAGATGCAGAGAAAATTGCTGACCTTCTTCGGGTCAACATGCTCCCCGAATCTTATATGGCGCCACAGAAGCTCAGGGAGTTGAGGCGAATTCTTCGATACAGGAACCATATCGTCCGGACTGCGGTAAGAGAAAAAAATAAAATATCGGGCCTACTAATGGAAATCGGCGTTTCATATGCCAAGCGACGACTGCATGGTAAAAAATATTTTGATGATTTGCTGGATGATGAAGACATCCCGGAATCGGTGACCAACATGTTAAAGCTGAGCCGGTCAAACATGGATATATTCAATGGCATTCAGAAGAAGCTGATCCAGGAACTGAAGGAAAACCCATTAATCCAGCAACGAGTCAAACGACTAATGACCATACCGGGAGTTGGGGAGATCACCGCCCTTACCTGGATACTTGAAACAGGAGAATCGGAACGATTCGGTTCAATCAAACAGGCTGTCAGCTATTGCGGTTTGTGTTCGGCCCAGCATCAGTCCGCAGGCAAGGAGCATCGAGGCCCGATATCAAAAAAGCGAAACAAGCATATCCAAACCATTTTAATTGAAGCGGCAAAAATTGCGCCCATATGGAATCCGCAATTGGCAGACGTTTATCGAAAAGAATCATCCAAAGGAAATAAAAACAGGGCAACACTTGCTGTGGCGAGAAAATTAGTAGCATATATGCTCAGTGTAGAAAAATCAGGAAAGGATTTTCGTTCTATGAATGTACAAAAGGCCGCATAGGCTACCTTTAAAAAGCGCTACCATATGGATCTTCCCGCCGTTTCTCGCATTCTGGGGACTGAAGTGACCGAAGTGACCGATGTATTTCGCGATACTTCCATTATAGTGTTTCGAGACCGGCGGGTTAACCGAATTTAAACTTCAGTGATAGTCATTCCTATCAAATGACTTGATACTGCAAATGGATGTCTGGTCAAAAGATTCTTGTCTTTTTGACACGTTACGAATAAAGATCCGAATCAACCTGGTGAGCGCGAAAAAAAAGCTTCAAAGTAAAATTTTTACCACCAAGCAAAGAGTTTATATTGGAGGTCAGGGGGGTATTGTTTTTTTCTTGACAATACTTATCATGGATGTCCACGGAATTCAGCGCAATTAAAATTTGCATTTACTCCAGGCCCAGATATTTTCGGATGTGTTTGGCCAGGATGTTGTCGATTTCAGAGTGCCGGGGCACTGGTTGCTTTTTCCCTGTGTTTGGATTGATGTAAATATCATGTCTGGAGCCTGAACGCAGGAGAGTGCAGCCCTCACGCTGAAGCTGCCGGATAAAGTGCTTTCGCTTCATAAAGCGATTGGTTTGATCTGATGTTTTTCAGGAACATCCTCAAGAACCATCATTCGATAGGCGTCTTTGATATTTTCCTCGAGTTCTTCGAGTGTTTCTCCCTGCGTCATGATTTCAGGATGTTCAAGCAGCTTTCCAATCCAGAAATGTTCGCTTTTCCAGTAAATCAGCGTACATGTTGTATTCATTGCATTTTCCTCTTCTTCTTTGGCTTTTCCAGTGTATTTATAATAGATGTTTCATTTTCCGGTGTCAAGCAGGCGATCCGGGAGATGGTCCGGAGTAATGTAAGGATAAATATTGGGGTAAGCGGTGTTATTTTAAGGCCAAAAAGCGCCGTCTAAGCGGAAAAAAGAGGGGGTAAAAAGAATTTTTCATTTAAAATAACGGATGGTTGCGCCGGTCCGACCCTCTTAATAATGCAGCCGGGCTCACCGAGGCCGAGCAGGAGGAGATAAAAGAGCTCAAGGCGCGGGACCGTGAAGTTAGAAATTATGAAC
>JAGYOT010000297.1 GCA_018399455.1 Desulfobacterales bacterium | reverse complement strand
AGCCAATTAAATTAATAATTAAAAATTCGCATATAAATTTATTCTCTGCAATATTTTTATTTCATTTTGACTTTTTCAAATCTCGCTTTGTGCTTTGAAGCAAGCGCCGCTAGTTTTAACTGACACTAAATACCCATAAATTCTAATTCGTTATAATTAAACCAAGCCATTGGGCAAAAATGAGCAAATATGGAATAGAAGTTGCATATATCCATTCAAACGGTCTTTAATGTTAATATAAATCGAATTAAAGAGATTTCTCTGCAAGCAATTTGTTGCGGTTTATTTGATTGGCGTTAGTTTTAAGAAACGGCTTTGAATTCCCAAAAATGGTTGAGACCTTGGTTTACAGGAGGGATGCATGACAGGCATGAAGCGGATTGAATGGGTTTTATCGGTATTTTTGTTGTTGTTTTTGTGGCAGCCGTCTTTAACGGCAGCACAGGAAATTAGCGCAGAAATCAGCCAGCAGAGCTATAAGGCCGGAGACGATGTCGTTATCACCGGCAAAATTCCGGCCGGCGAGGATCTTTTTATTTCGGTGTTCTCTGAAAAGCAGTTTGCCCCCCAGGAAGCCCGCGGCGTCAATGAAATCAAGACGTTTGAAAGTGCCGTTCAGAAACACAGCTTTGGGATGGACACATCGGTTCCCGTGTTCTATTACATGCTTACCAATAAACCTGAAAAATTCGGAAATGTGGTGAAGAAACGGTTTGGCGGGCCATCCTTTATCAAGGGCATTTACAGCACCACTATGTTTAAGCTGGCGCAGTGGGATGAACTTGATCCTGAGATCAAAGCCTTAACGGGACCTCTGGACAATAAGGCCAAGTGGGATTTGTTCAAATACAACCATGAGACCTCTTACGGGATCAATACCGTTACGAAAGAGCGTACCCAGGTGGGCAAAGTCACCATTTTTGCCCGAAGTGTGCTTGCCGATGGGCAAAAGAGCGGCAATTACTGGGATGAAGGCACCACCATCGAGTTAAACAAAGAAACCGGCGTCTTTACTGTATCCTTTGAATCCTTTCGTCACACCCCCCCGGATACCAAATTCAATGTGGCGGTCAACGGTGAAACCGTGGGTCAATACAATCTGGCCGGAAACGGTTTTTGGCTTTCCCTTGGCGGCCGTTATATGAACCCCATCTGGATTATTATCGGTGCGATTCTTGTTGGCGCTTTCTTCTCGCTGATCGGCGCTGCAGGGGGGATGCTGATGGCGGCTTATCAGGTCATCGTCGTTAACACGATGGGTCCGGTCGGACTCAATGCGGCCAACGTGTTAAGGCCTTCCAATGTGGCCTTGACGCTGTTTTCTCCCCTGGGCTCTTTCTACCGGTATGCAGTCAAGGAACATCGCGTGGCCTGGCCAATAGGCTTATCCTTCGGGGTGGGCATTTTTATCGGCTCCATTTGGCTTGGCCGGTA
Organism: Desulfobacterales bacterium; assembly: GCA_018399455.1. Taxonomy (GTDB): domain Bacteria; phylum Desulfobacterota; class Desulfobacteria; order Desulfobacterales; family Desulfosalsimonadaceae; genus M55B175. The sequence continues at coordinate 2,299 of JAGYOT010000297.1, read as the reverse complement.
TGTGACCCAGTTTCTGCCCATGGCCTCATACAAGGAGTGGCTGGCGGTGCTTGTTGTCCTGATGGGAATCCGTACGGTTTATGAATTGACGCCCCGGGTCATGGAGAAACGCAAGAATATCAAAGCAATGACCCAGAAGTTCAACGAAGAGGTCCAGCGGGCCAAAAAAGAGGGACGAGCCGCTAACATGGGCCGGATTGAACCGATTTCACATGGGGCCAGCAAGCTGACCAACTATCGGTTCAAATTCTGGGGCGAAGAGTTTAAGATCAATCCCCTTCTCTTCGGTATCATAGGAATCGGCGTGGGCATCGTCTCCCGCTGCTTTGGCATTGGCGGGGGATTTTTGCTGACCCCGCTGATGACGATGATCGGCGCTTTGCCTATGTATGTGGCTGTACCGGTGTCCCTGGTCGGCAGCAGCTTCAGCAGCATCGGTTCATTCATCGGTTATCTGTTAAGCGGCTATCTGCCGGATTTGTGGATTGCCCTGGCTATTATCATCGGCGGATTTGTGGGGGGCACGATCGGTTCACGTATGCAGAAGCTGTTTACCGAAGTTCAACTAAAAATTATCCTTGCCGTGGTCTTGTTTTTCCTGTTTTTCAGGTTTTTTAAAATCGAAATCTGGATTTAAGCTTAACCCTCCTGCTGAAGCGGCCGGGCCGGGATACTCGGCCCCGGCCCGGCTCAATCAGTAGCCTGGAAGAAAGAACTCGTGAATGGATACCTTGTGGAACCTTTTATTTTCAGGACTCAGCCAGTTGCAGGCCTGGCTGTTACATCTGATCAGCCCGTTGCACATACTGGGGCCCGTGGCAGTAACCGCTATCCTTGCTGTTTTCACTGTCCTTTTTGCACGGTCTTTTACACGACGCTTTAAAACCCGGCGCTATAAAGAGCTGGAGCAGGAATTTGCCTACTGGTTCAACCTTAAGCAGGAAGCCGTCAAGATGAGGGATGAAGACCCGGAAAAAGCGAGGCAGCTGGGCATCAACATTGACAAAGGCAAGTTGAACGAGATCTATTACAATTATTTTTTTGAAGGTTTTTTAAACAACCTCCTTACCACGTATATCCCGATTTTCTCCATGCTGGCCTTTGTCAACTACAGCTATCGGCCGGAATCCCTGACCGTAATGTTCGGCAAAGACCATCTGTTTGAGCTTTTGTGGCTAAACGGCCGGACCTACGCCATAGGCCCGGCCTTCTGGTTTGTATCCTGCGTGTTTGCCACTTATTTGGCATGCTTTCTGGGATCCTTTTTTATTAAGCGGTTCAATGCCAGGCGGGCCAAACCCGGCAGGAAAGCTTTGGTCCATCCTGAAAAACACGGAGGGATGTCGGTGAACGCTTCGCTTAAGCAGGATGCCTGCTGAATAGTTGAATTTGGCGGTTTTGGATAAGTAGGTCTTGATTCTCGGGACCTTACCACGGTATCGCCAAAAAAGGAGATTGAGCAATAATGTACGAAAAGGAAGTCTACAGTCTGTGTTTCATGTGTTCGGTACGCTGTCCCATCAAGGTCACCGTTGCCGACGGGCAGGTGCGGTTTATCGAGGGTAATCCCCACGTCAAGGGCATTGAGGGAAGCCTCTGTCCAAGGGGGGCGGCGGCCATATCCCTGGTAAATGACAGTCAGCGGGTCCAGGCGCCCATGATTCGGACCGGTCCCAGGGGCTCGGGCCAGTGGCGGCGCGTATCATGGGAGGAGGCCTATGATTATACGGCAGACAAGATCAAAGACGTCACGGATCGATACGGCGGCCGCAGCCTGGCTCTGGGGGAGCGGACACAGCTGAGCACCCATGTCAGCAAAACCTTTGTCCGAGCCCTGGGATCCCCCAATCATTTCACCCATGATGCACTGTGCAAAGGCTCTTTAAACACGGCGTGCCGATCGCTTCTGGGATACACGGACGGTCAGATCGGAATGGATTATGCCAATACCCGGCACCTGGTTCTTTATGGCCGAAACATTTTCGAGTCAATCCAGGTCAAACCGGTTCGCCAGTTCAGCCATGCTATGGAACACGGGGCAAAGCTTACCTATATTGATCCCCGGGTGACCGTTACCGCGACCAAGGCTGACCGTTACTGGATGATCCGGCCCGGTACGGATTTGGCCTTAAATTATGCTCTGATGCATGTGATAATCAAAGAGAAACTCTACGACGAGGGCTTTGTCGATAAGTGGGTGAGCGATTTCAATGAACTTAAATTTTTTGTTGAGCCTTATACGCCTGAATGGGCGGAACTGGAAACCGGTATTTCAGCTTCAGAAATCGTCCGGTTCGCC
>JAGYOT010000296.1 GCA_018399455.1 Desulfobacterales bacterium | reverse complement strand
CGCGGCGGAATAAATCGCTTTTTACGAAGCCATCAATACTCATACATCCAAAAAAGATCCGTTTTTCATGTCCGGCTTTGATGCGCCAGTTTCAAATATCCGTTACGGATCGCTTTTTGGCCTTCCGCATTAAGCACTTCAAAAAATATATCGGTGTGGGTTTCATGCGGCCTTTTGCCTGTACAGCATATCCGTATATTTGAGCCGGGCATGATCATGCCGGTAAACCTGCAGCAAAGCTCGGTGACTCCCTGTGGATTGCCATCGGCTTCCCTGTTGACGATTTCCCGAACGGCATGGGCAAAGCTGGCGGTCCCCTGGAGAATAATTCCCGGCAAACCGACGGATTTGGCGAAGCTGGGTGATGTATGAATCGGAAATTCAATATTGGCACAGCCGTCATAGATATACGTGGCCAAAGGGGGAATGTATATGTTTGCCTCCCATACCAGAGCCGCTTTCCTGTCGTTTTCCGGCATCGGCGGCACTTGATCGGCACCTCTACCCCCGTCACAGGAAACTCCTCTCAACATGGCACCGACAAACTCCGTAAAAACCAAATCGCCCTTATTGTCTGCTGCCTGCAGTTTGATAACTGCATGGGTGCCTGAACGATGGGGCAGAATCGCCCTTACCTGCCCTGAGATGATCAGGCGGTCTCCCGGTCGGATAAGCCGGTTTATCATCAGGTGCTCAGTGTAGTGGACCTGCGTCATCAGAACTTCTTTCGGGAAGGCCCTGGATTCGACAAAATCCCCGAGATTTTTCAGAACCGGCCAGGTGACTGAAAACGGAAAACACGGGTGAGCCACGATGCCGGAACTTTGCGTATCATCAAAATAGGCGGGGTTGTCATCCTGGACCGCTGCCGCGTAATTGGTTGTATCCCGCCAGCAGATGGCGGCCTCGTAATTTTTAAGAGGAGCTCCGGCATGATCGGAGGAAATTTTCATGACGCCTTTTCCTTTGTCGTAATCTTGAATGATCAGAATGAAACCGCACTCAATCCCTTTTGGGCCAAATTCGGACGTCCATTTTGCCCGAGCCCCATGTTTCCGGTTTTGCCGGTTCCGGTACCTCGAGTAAAAGTTTAACGCGTTGGCGGATTAAAGTCAAAAGTTCTGCTTTGTTAACAGGGAATCCGAAAGAGGACTTTTTTATAGCAGAACGGCCTTTGGCAGGAAAACGGGGGATTGAAAACAATGAAGGCTATCCCGGCCGGGCAAGAGCCGTCGAATTGGAAAGGAAGTGCAAAGACGGCATCTGGGCCGGAACCGGGGCAGAAGTTTCACTTAAAATTACATGGAAACAAAAAATTTTAAAACATGAAACGCTCAGTTCAGGTTCAGCAAACCCTGCGGGGATATATCTCGCTGCCGTGTTCACCGGTAAACACCATCTTTTTGAATGCTGAGGTGGAAAAATTAAAATTATTGTTAAAGACCATTCGACCAAATGGCAGCAACGACTTCAGGCCGCTGGTGTCTATGTATATTTTTTCCGCTCCGCCGGTTTTTTCCCTCAACGCATAAATAAGCTCCAGTGCTGACGTGCCGTCAAAATCCCCGCTTAAGCGCAAATAAACGGCCCTTCCCTTGTGGCGGCTGTTAATCCGAAAATTATCTGCCATCTTACATCCCTCCTTCATCAATTTTTTATCAAAAATTATCCCGTCGATTTCGGAAGCGGCTGAAAAATCAGATGTTCAGAATTCGGTTGGATTGTTTCCGGACCCGCTGAGCAAAAAGCTGTGAAAGCCTGTCTATCTTTATACTAATGCTCAAAACAGAACATGTCCAACCATTCGCTCTCAAATTATGAGGATCCTGTTAAAAGTTTTCGGGTTCGGCTGCGGAGGTGTTTCTGCGGCTAGTGGAAAAGGATCAGAGCTTTATCAATAAACCAGATAAACCAACTATTGCTTGACCAAAACCCGTCACCGCAGGTACATTTAATCCTGTTTCGCCATGAAACAGGGGCTTCTAAAAATGAGGAGGATTTGCCGGACATTACCGGGCGCATGCAGCCGGAGAGACCGATGCAAAACCAGCTACGTTATTTAAAGGGCATCGCAGCAGCGTCAAAGTGCCTGATCAAGTTCCAGGAGTCAGGGCAATGCATTAATGAGGCGCTGGGCTGCATCCGGGAAGCGGCCGCTGTCGGCCGTGTCTATATTTATGAAAATATGGAGAACAGAGGAAGTCTCGTGCCTGACAATGGCCGCTGATCTGATCAGCGGGTTTTTGGCCCAAAGCCGGGCCGAGGTGTCCCTGCGAAAAAGCGAGGAGCGATTTGAAAAAATGCTTGCCGCAGTACCTGACATGATCTCCATTCACGATCCGCAGATGCACATCCTCTACAGCAATTGGCAGGGATTTGCCGCCGTTGACCGGGAGAAGCGCAACCGCCTGACAAAATGTCACAAGCTGCTTTCAATCTATCCGGGAATTAAATGCCTCTTCATGTCAGGCTACACCGCCAATGTCATTGCCCACCAGGGGGTTCTGGATAAAAGCGTCAACTTCATCCAGAAACCCTTTTCCAGGCGAGACCTGGGTGCAAAAATCCGCGACGTGCTCGATCAATAGATCAACCGCCCGCATAGAAGGCGTTGACCCCCATAAAAACGGCAGCCAGCCAGTTTGTATAGGCAAACAGCTGTTTAAGGTACCGGGGTTTTGTTTTCAAGGCAAATCTTCCGCCGATCATCCCCCCGCAAACGGTGACCGCAGCCAGCGGCAGCGCCCATTGCGGGTTAAAATCCCCCTGCACGGCATGGCCCCCGAACCCCATAAAGGCAACTGCCGCGATCAGTGTGGAGGAGGTCCCCACCGCTTTGTGCATGGGAACCCGGCAGGCCAGGACCATCAAGGGCACCAGAAAAGATCCTCCGGATACGCCGACCATACCGGAGCCAAAACCGGTTAACAGGGTCGCCGGCACAGCGATCCAGAGATTAATCAAATAACGATCCTCTCCGGACTTCAGACACAGGGTGCCAAACCGAGGGGAGCCCTTGACAGGCGCGTTTTCCGAAACCGGTATCAGCATCACCGCACCGGCTGCGGCGAGCATAACAGCAAAAATGAGCTTCAGGGAAAAGCCGCTGAAAAGATATGAAAAATACCCTCCTCCCAGAGCCGCCAAAGCGGTCAGGCCCCCGACCAGAAAGGCCAGAGGCCATGAAACCGCCCTGTTTCGCTGATAAACAATCATGGCCGCAACAGAAGCGAAAAAAAGCATGAACTGGCCCGTGGTAGCCGCTTCATGCATAGGAAGCCCTGCAACGGCGAGGATCACCACGTAAAAATTGCCGCCTCCTTTGCCAACCATGGTCATGGCGGCGGCTACGGCAAATATACACACGCCGGCAATTATCAGGTTTATTATCATGCGTTATTTCCGGCGGGTGCCGGGGCTTGGATGTATTTAAGCAGGCTGCCGGGCTTGACGGATTCGGTGAGCGAGTCATAGCCGCCCTCCAACACCCTTACCTGATCAAACCCCCTGGTCAGCAAAAACGCATAAACAATCGCTGAACGCACATTTCCCGAACAGAAAACAGCGATCATCCGGTCTTTGGGCAGCTCTTCAAACCGATCCGGAATTTCATCGACCGGGATATGCCGGCACTCGATATTTTTGTGCGCCGACAGGTTAACAGCGATGGTCGCAGCTTCCACTGCGGATCTGACATCAAGCAGCACGGCGGATTCCTCTTTAAATAAGCTCTCC
>JAGYOT010000295.1 GCA_018399455.1 Desulfobacterales bacterium | reverse complement strand
GCTTCTGAAAAGTCAGCATGCATTGAAGCTCGATTTCTGGGCCATTGGCCCGTTCACGGCTGAATTGAGTTTTGGCGTCATCCTGCTGGGGTTTTTTCTTGCCGGACTTTTGATTGCTTATTTTTTCAGCCTGGCCCATCGATTTAAGACCCGCAAGAATATTCGCAGATTAAGCGAAGATCTGGAAGCGGAACGAAAAAAGGTGGCGGAGCTGGAAGCCCGGCTGGGGCCGCAGCCCCGCAAGAGCGGGGAGGGCGCCTCCGAGTCCGGTACCAGAACTCCCGCTTCTGCTCCGGCGGCCGACCAGGCATCAGAGGAGGAAAAGACCGGGAATTCCGAAGCGTAAGACTATAAAGCAACAGCCATGGCATCCACCAGAGTCACCCCCATGATTGAGCAGTACCTTGAGATCAAGGACCAGTATGCAGAACATATTCTGTTCTATCGAATGGGCGATTTCTACGAAATGTTTTTTGAGGATGCCGAGGCGGCTTCCCGGGAACTGGAAATTACGCTTACGGCTCGAAACAAACATGACTCCGCTCCGGTTCCCATGTGCGGCGTACCGGCCAAGGCTGCGGAGGGCTATATCGGGCGGCTGATCGAAAAGGGCTATAAGGTGGCGATCTGCGATCAGACCGAGGACCCGGCCGCTGCCAAAGGCTTGGTTAAACGCGAAGTGGTTCGGGTGGTAACACCGGGCATGGTCGTCAATTCTGACCTTTTGGATGAAAGAACCAACAATTTTATCGTCGCATTTTTTTTGGGGGAAAAGACCCACGGCATTGTCAGCCTGGATATTTCCACCGGGACCTTTCGCCTGGCCGAGTCCGCTAATCCCAAAACGTTGCTGGAGGAGGCCTTTCGGGTGGGGCCCAGAGAGATCGTTGTGCCTGAGAAGGCGGGTACGGACAGCGTGTATTTGGGTTTTTTGGCGGCTTTTGAAAACACGGCCGTTACTTTTCTGGAAGACAGGGTGTTTGACCTTAAAGGTGCCAGGCAGCGTTTAATCGCACAGTTCAAAACCCGGAACCTGGAGGGTTTCGGCTGTGAAAACGCCGCCGCAGGGGTGAGAGCCGCCGGCGCTCTCCTGTCCTATCTGCATGATACCCAGAAACAGGATATCTCTCACCTGGACGGACTGGAGACCTACCATCTGGATCGTTACCTGTTTGTCGATGATATCAGCGCCAGAAATCTGGAACTGTGCAGAAACATAAGGACTGGGGCCAGGCAGGGAACCCTTCTGGGGGTGCTGGATGATACCGTTACCGCCATGGGGGGTAGGCTTCTGCGGCAGTGGCTGAATTATCCGCTTCAGGATGAAAAAGCCGTCTCCGCACGTCTGGATGCGGTAGCGGAGGCCAAGTCACAGATCACCATACGCAAATCCCTGCGTACGCACCTAAAGTCCGTTGCCGACCTGGAGCGGCTCGGTGGTAAAATCGCCATGGGGCAGGCCAATGCCAGGGATCTCCTGGCGCTTAAGCAGTCCATTCGTATGCTTCCTGAAATCACTGAAAACCTGAAAGAGATGAAAGAGGCGCTGTATCGCTGGGAAGAAAATCTTTATCCGCCGCTGCTAGATGTTGCGGATTTGATTGATGCGGCGATTGAGCCCGACCCCCCGCCCACGCTTTATGAAGGCGGCATCATTCGGCGGGGTTATAACAGCGAGCTTGACGAGTTGATCCATATTTCCACCGAGGGCAAAAGCTTTCTTTCCCAACTGGCGGCCAGGGAACGCGAGCGCACGGGTATTCAATCGCTTAAAGTTTCCTATAACAAGGTCTTTGGCTACTATATCGAGATTTCCAAAACCCGCTCGGAAGCCGTGCCCGCCGATTATATCCGCAAGCAGACCCTGGTTAACGCGGAGCGTTATATTACAGAGGAATTGAAAGCCTTTGAGGCAAAAGTGCTGGGGGCACTGGAGAAACGCCAACGCCTGGAATACGAAATATTTGCCGGCATCCGCCAACAGGTGGTGTCAAGGCATACGGAAATTGCCGCTGCTGCCAGATTTATCGCCCGCCTGGATTGCCTGATGAATCTGGCCGAAATTGCCGACCGCAATCATTATACCCGGCCCGTTATCAATACCGAAGGCGTCATTGACATCTCCGAGGGGCGGCATCCGGTGGTTGAAAAACTGATTCCGGGAGAGCGTTTCGTGCCCAATTCAATTCTGATGGATCAGGAGAAAAGCCAGATCCTGATTATTACCGGTCCGAATATGGCCGGGAAATCAACAGCCCTGCGGCAGGTGGCCCTGATCGTATTAATGGCGCACATGGGATCATTTGTCCCGGCCGAATCTGCCCAAATTGCGATTACGGATCGCATTTTTACGCGGGTGGGCGCGCTTGACAATCTTTCCCAGGGCCAAAGCACCTTTCTTGTGGAAATGCAGGAGACTGCCAATATTATCAATAATGCCACTCCTAAAAGTCTGGTTGTCATGGATGAAATCGGGCGGGGTACCAGCACCTACGATGGATTGAGCATTGCCTGGGCAGTGGCTGAGCATTTGCACGACTTGCGGGAGAGGGGTGTAAAAACACTGTTCGCCACTCACTACCATGAACTCACTGAACTGGCCCGCATTAAGCCGCGGATGAAAAACTTCAACATCGCGGTCAAGGAATGGAACGATGAGATTATTTTTTTGCACAAGCTTGTTCCGGGCGGCACCAATCGCAGCTACGGAATTCAAGTGGCCCGGCTCGCGGGCATTCCTGATAAGATCGTCCGTCGTTCAAAAAGGATTCTCTCAAACGTTGAAAAGACGGGCTATCCGCTCGGTAAGGCATCCCGGGATGATGCCGATTCGCCCGCTTCAGGTAAGGGGCCTGTCCAGTTAAGTCTTTTCCGGACGCCGGAGCAGGTTATACTTGATAAATTAAGAGAGGTTGATATATCTTCAATGACACCGCTGGATGCGATTAACTATCTGCATATGCTCAAGGAAGCCGCGAATCATTCCGCAGCCGGCAAAAACCGGCAGGCCGCAAATCCGGGAGAGGGAAATGAAATATAAAGACCGCAGACGGAGCAGCAAGTAGGGATGTATTGTTTTCGGTGCCGGGGTTTTGCGTTTTGTATTATCGGGTTATTGCTTGCGGGCCTACTGTTAAGTTTTCCGTCTTTGGCGCGCGGGGCTTCGCCCCGGGAGCTTTATTTCAGGGCTGAGGCCTGTTATAACAATCTCTTGGAGTCGCCGGGCAAACAGAAGTACCGGTCTTACTGGAAGCGGTGCATTGATCAGTTTGCCCGGGTTCAGCAAAGCGATCCGGACGGGCCCTGGGCGGCGGCGGGGCTTTTCATGACAGCCAGGCTTTATGCCGAATTGTATGAACATTCATACAGCCGTAAAGACATTCAAAGGGCCCGATCCATTTATGCTCAGGTGATAACGGACTACCCGAAAAGCAAATACGGGGAGCGCTCTCAAAAGGCCCTTGAGAACCTGCCCGGAATTGAGGGGGAGGCGCGTAATGCCTATTTTGCAGCTGAAGCCGCCTATCGGGATCTGACTGAGCATCCCGCACATCAGAAATATCGGAGTTACTGGGAAAAATGCATTAACCAGTTTACCGCGGTATACCGAAAATACCCTGAAAATCCATGGGCTCCGGCTGCCATGTTCATGAGCGGGCGACTCTATGAAGGCCTTTCCAATCATTCCTGCAGTCCCAGGGACCGGGAAAAGGCCGTTGTTATTTATCAGCGGCTGATTG
>JAGYOT010000294.1 GCA_018399455.1 Desulfobacterales bacterium | reverse complement strand
CTCCTGGAAGACGATAGCATAGTAAAGGATCGAATCCGCAAGGCCCTGGAATGTGACGTCGAAGCGTTGCTGGGCAAAGCCCAGCGCCTGCGCGGTCAACTGATGAGCCGTTTTGATGAGGATCCGGAAATCATCATGACCGATGAACGCTACGGTTTTATCGCCGGCATCATGCGCGAGGCGGTCACCAATACCGTCCGGCGACGGGTGGATATTTCCCACAATATCGACCTGGTGCTTACCAACCGGTTCCTGGGGTTTCCGATTTTTATTTTTTTCATCTGGGCCATGTTTCAGATCGCCTTCACGGTGGGTGCCTATCCAATGGAATGGATTGATGCCGGGGTCGGGGGCTTTTCCGGGTTTGTGGGAGGGCTGCTGCCGGAAGGGATGCTAAAAGACCTGATCGTTAACGGAATTATTGCGGGAGTGGGCGCCATCATCATTTTCCTGCCAAATATTCTGCTGCTTTTTTTCTGCATTGCTTTGTTTGAGGATACCGGATACATGTCCCGGGCCGCTTTTCTGATGGACAAGATCATGCACCTGATAGGCCTTCACGGCAAATCCTTTATCCCCATGCTGATGGGGTTCGGCTGCAACGTGCCGGCGATCATGGCAACGCGCACCCTTGAGAGCCGCAAAGACCGGATTCTTACCATCATGATCACACCTTTTATGTCCTGCTCGGCACGCCTTCCGGTTTATGTCGTCCTTGCAGGCACGTTTTTCGCCGGCAGTGCCGGAACGGTGATCTTTATACTTTATCTGCTGGGGATTGTGGTGGCCATCCTCACCGGACGCCTGCTTCGTTCCGTTTTTCTCAGGGGGGATGAAGCCCCTTTTGTTATGGAGCTGCCGCCCTACCGGGCTCCGATGCTCAAAAGCCTGTTGATCCATATGTGGGATCGAAGCAAGCAGTTTTTAAAAAAAATGGGGGGCATTATTCTGGTGGGCTCCATCGTGGTCTGGGTTTTGTCCGCATTCCCTGAAGATATTGAGTATTCGAAAGATTATGACAAGGAAATTGTCCATGTCCGGACGGCCTATGCGGAAAAGCTTGTCAATGCGCCTTCCTTAGAGGCGCAGGCCCTGAAAGTACAGAGAAATCAACTGATCCGGGACATCCAAAAGTCCCGGGAGGCAGAGAAGGCTCGCAAATCCTATATCGGACAAATCGGCCGACTGATCGAGCCCGTATTTGAGCCGGTGGGGATTGACTGGCGGGGCAGCGTCTCGCTTTTAACCGGCTTTGTGGCCAAAGAGATCGTTGTTAGCACCATGGGCGTGTTGTATGCGGTTGATGCAGAGAACGCCGAATCGGAAGCGCTTCATGAGGCGCTTAAAAATTCGGGCATGACAGCACTTTCCGCGCTTTCCATGATGGTGTTTGTCCTTCTCTACGTGCCATGTCTGGCGACGGTTGCTGCAATTGCGCGGGAGACGGCTTCGATGCGCTGGGCATTTTTCAATATCGTCTATACCACGGCAGTAGCCTGGATCGCGGCTTTTATTGTTTATCAGGGCGGGCAGCTGCTGGGGTTCAATTGAAAACGGCCTGGAAGATGAGGCCAGGGGCCGCCGAATAAGGCTATATGCCATTATCAGACTTGCCCCCTCCCCGCGACATTTCATTTACGCTGCGTAGGTCTCGGCTTCGCTCATGCGCTCCACAAGTTTGAAGTCCACCGCCTCGCCTTTGAGTTCTGCCCGGATGCGGCTGTATTCCGGGATATCGCCTTTAAGGATCGCCATGGAAAGCGGGTTTTCAATATGCTGCTGAATGGTTCGTTTCAGGGGTCTTGCCCCGTAAACCGGGTCAAAGCCGCGTTCAGCCAGCATATCTTTTACCGTGTCCGATAGCTCCAGCACGATGTTTTTCTCGTTAAGCCGCCGCTGCAGGTAGCCCATCTGGATATCCACAATGGAGCGGATCTGTTCGTGACTTAGATTGTGGAAAATGATGGTTTCATCGATCCGGTTCAGGAATTCAGGCTTGAAGCTGGCCCGTAGCGCTTTCATCACCTCGCGTTCCAGATCATGGCGTTTTTCTTCGCTGTATTCCTGGAGCAGATGGCTGCCCACATTGGATGTCATGATGATCAGGGTGTTTTTAAAATCCACGGTTTTGCCCTGACCGTCAGTCATGCGGCCGTCATCGAGGATTTGCAGAAGTGCGTTGAATACATCCGGATGTGCCTTTTCAATCTCGTCAAAGAGCACTACCGAGTAAGGCCTTCGACGCACGGCTTCAGTCAGATAGCCGCCCTCCTCATAGCCGACATATCCCGGAGGTGCGCCAATCAGACGGGATACGGCATGCTTTTCCATGTATTCGGACATATCCACCCGCACAATTGCCTGCTCATTGTCGTAAAGAAATTCGGCCAGCGCCTTGGCCAGTTCGGTTTTGCCCACGCCCGTAGGACCCATGAAAATAAAGGAACCAATGGGGCGGTTCGGGTCCTGAAGCCCTGAGCGGGCTCTTCGCACAGCGTCGGATACGGCGCGCACGGCTTCCTGCTGGCCGATCACGCGCTTTTGCAGGCGGTTCTCCATGCGAACCAGCTTTTCCCGTTCCCCTTCCAGCATTTTTTGAACCGGAATGCCTGTCCATTTGGATATAATTTCGGCCACATCTTCGGCGTCGACTTCTTCTCTGAGCATTCGTCGCTGAGACTGGATTTCCTGCAGTCTGGCATTGCTGGCCTCCAGTTGTTTACGCAGCTCATCTCTTTTACCGTAACGGATTTCCGCCACTTTGCCATAGTTGCCTTCCCGTTCCGCTCTCTGCTCTTCAGTAGCCAGCTGGTCCATCTCCGATTTAATCGCATGGATCGCCTGGATGACCTCCTTCTCATTCTGCCAGTGGGCATTCATCTGGTTGTATTCTTCCTTCAGGTTTTCAAGCTCTTTCTCAAGCTTGGCGAGCCGTTCCAGGCAGGCCTGGTCGGATTCCTTTTTCAGGGCTTCCCGTTCAATTTCGAGCTGCCGGATTTTGCGCTGGATCTCATCGATTTCCACGGGTTTGCTGTCGATTTCAATCCGAAGCCGTGAGGCGCATTCATCGATTAAGTCAATGGCCTTGTCCGGCAGAAAGCGGTCGGTAATGTATCGATCCGAAAGGGTCGCCGCCGCGATGATGGCGGAATCCTTTATCTTGACGCCATGGTGGACCTCGTATTTCTGCTTTAGCCCCCGGAGTATGGAAATGGTGTCTTCTTTGGTGGGCTCCGCCGTGTACACGGGCTGAAACCGTCTCTCCAGGGCTGCATCTTTTTCAATGTGCTTGCGATATTCGCTGATCGTGGTCGCTCCCACACAGCGCAGCGTACCCCGGGCAAGCCCCGGCTTTAACATATTGGAGGCATCCACGGCGCCTTCGGCGGCGCCCGCTCCGACCAAAGTATGCAGCTCGTCGATGAAGAGGATGATTTGGCCTTCAGCCTTTTCAACTTCCTTCACTACAGCTTTTAACCGGTCCTCAAACTCGCCGCGGTACTTGGCGCCGGCTATCAGCGTTCCCATGTCAAGTGCGATCAGACGTCGGTCCTTTAAAGATTCGGAAACGTCTCCTTCGACAATGCGCTGGGCAAGACCCTCGACAATGGCGGTTTTGCCAACGCCGGGCTCGCCGATCAGCACCGGGTTGTTCTTGCCCCGGCGGGAGAGCACCTGAATCAGGCGGCGGATCTCGGTGTCGCGGCCGATCACCGGATCGAGCTCACCGGAGCGGGCGGCGGCAG
>JAGYOT010000293.1 GCA_018399455.1 Desulfobacterales bacterium | reverse complement strand
TAAATCATCGATGATGGCGAAATTTTTGATCGAGAGCTCACTGAGCATTTTGATTCAAACTGGCGGCGGAATAGGGGTTGGCGGTTAAACGGATGCAAGGCGAAATATCCTGAATCACACTTAAAAGCTTTTGCTCCAGCATGGCATAGGAATAATACCGGCTGGCTGTTGTGTAGTTATGTTCCACCATCCGGCTGCGGTAGTTTTCATCCATAAGCACGGTTTTCGCCTGGTCGATAGCCTGATTGTTAACATAGCCGTCCAGCTCAATGACATCAAAGCCTTTTGGTTTAATATCAATAGAGTAGATGGAATAGGCGTTGACCACGATGGGCTTGCGAAAGTAGATGGCCTCCAGAAAAGCGTTCCCAAAGCCCTCAAAGTCAGAGGGATAGGTAACCAGATCCGCATGGGGATAGACGTCATTGAGGGTGTATATTTTTTTACCGTCCTTGGTGTATCCGCGTTTTTCGTTGATACGTTCCGAAACAAAAACGGTATCCACATTCATTATCCGGGAGTATTCGCGGACCCGCTTTTCATACCGGTAGCCTTCATCGCCGCTGGCATGGGAAATGATGAGTTTGGCCTTCAGGCCGAGGCGGCTGACCAGCTCAATGGCATGCTCAATGCCTTTGCGCTTGATGACCCGGGTGGGCTGCAGGATGAAGTATTCATCAGGTTTGACGCCGAATGCGGAGCGGACATCGGCGGCAAACTCATCGACCGGCGGGGGTGGATGGGCAAAATCCATCACGTTGGGGATGATCGTCGCAGAAGCGCCGGTCCGCAGGCCAAGCTGATTCTTTGCCGAAGAGTTGATGACCACATGATGGATGAAGGGAAGATGGGGCGGGAAGGCCATGCTGAGATACTCCCATACCGCATTGGTCAAAAAATGGGTACGTTCCCAGAAAAAATCGTGGTGGTGGGCGATGACAGGAAGACAGGTCTCAGAGATAAGTTCCGTAACCGCAAGCCCCAGGGGGATGTTCAACGGGATGGTGACAGCGTTTTCCGGGATCAACAGATCAATCTGGAATTTTTCGATAAACCGGTAGAGTTCATCCTTTAAGGCTTCTTTTATGACGTGAATTCGTTTGGTGAGGCTTCGTTTCCGATGGTCCGTATCAAAGGCGCTCCTGAAAATAAAGCGGATCTCCGGATTCTTGAAATGCGCCCTGCCGCAAAAATAGGATCGTTCAGGCGGCGTCTCCAGCTCGCCGCCGAAATAAAAGCTCTGGATCCCGTAGTTTTGAAGCACACGGGCCCATTTCAGGGTCTCCAGGGATACTCCGTCGATGCCGGCGATGCGGGTGGAAATAAATCCCGCGTTCACTTTTTCAGCGCATAAAAAACATTCACATTGGTTCAAACGGGCATTCACGGTTTGCTTGAGCTTTAATTGTTTTTGTTATTACAGCAGTAATTGACTCTGTGACAGGTTTCATATTATCATGATTACTCATGATTATATGGGGTTTATTCCAATTGTCAAGTTAAGCGGTGAATAAGCGGTGAAGATGAAAAACAATAAGGGCGCTATATTTATCCGGGTGGTGGTGATTCTTCTGCTGATCCTGGCAGCGTTTTTCGGCGGGGCCGTTTTTTACGGAACAAAAACCCTTCATGATCTCTTCAGGGACAACCGCAAACTCAAAGAGGCCATCGCCAACCTGACCCAGGCGGACCAGATCGGGTATGCCAAGGTCATCGCCCAGGAGGAAAAAGACGGCCGGCTTTATACCACCCTCAGGTTTGTTGAGACTGCCAGAGGGGATAAAACGAAGCCGGTGCTGACCCGGGAGTATACCATTGAAGGCGATGTGATCCATTTTGACGCCCTTATCGTCACTTTTTCGGACCAGATGGTAATGGGCGGGAAGAAGCGTTCGCTTTATCTGTGGCGGCGGGTTTACGGAGAGAATATGGCACCGTCCGAGGGGTTTCCCATTGAAACCACTTCCCGGGAGCCTGCGCGGTATTCGGATTTTCTGGCGCATCTGCCTCTGGGTGAGCAGGAAATGTTCTGGGAAGCCGTCTGGAGTCTGGCCAATGACCCGGATGCCTTAAAAAAATATGGGATCAAGGCCATATACGGAAACGCAGTTTATAAAAAGCTCCGGCCCGGCCTGATCTATATTTTTAAAATAAGCCCCACCGGCCATGTGTACCCGGAGACCGTGCCGGATTTGTAGCATCCCACGCACTCAGGAACCGGTATTCCCGCCGATATACTGGACAGAATTTTTGACCCCTATTTCACGACCCGCAGGGAGCCGGCCAGCAGAGGCCACGGGCTCGGGCTCACAACCGTCATGGCCGTTATCAAGCGTCACAAGGGCAATATCTCCGTGGAATCGATGCCGGGCAAGGGAACAACCGTCACCCTGTATCTGCCGGCAGCCCTGTAGCCGCCGTTGATTATTTCAATCCTTTTTTGATAAACGCCTCGGCAAAAGGATTGTGGAATGTATCCGGGTTTTTTTGACCTCTGGCCCCGTATTTTTTCTTTTTGCCTGATTTTGGAGTTTTTCGGGCATCCTTTTGCATGGGGGGCCTATCGCCTGCGATCGGCCGGCCTGCTCCCTGACTCCCGCTCCCTTGACTCCCATTGTCCTGTCTCATGGAAAGCGAAATCCGGTTTCGCTTCAGATCCACATCCACAACCCGGACCTGAACCTTCTGGTGGAGCCTGACCAAGTCGGTTGGGTTTTTGACATATTGATCCGCCATCTGGCTGATGTGAACCAGCCCGTCCTGGTGGACGCCGACATCCACAAACGCCCCGAATGCCGTGATGTTTGTGATGATTCCGGGAAGTTTCATATCGGGCGCCAAATCCTCAATTTTTTCTATGCCTTCCGCAAAGGAAAAGACCTCGAACGCATGCCGGGGGTCCCGTCCCGGCTTTGCCAGCTCTTCCATGATGTCGGTAAGCGTGGGAAGCCCCACCGAATCGGTCACATAGGCCGTGATCTCAACTTTTTCTCGAAGTTCCGGGTGCTTTATCAGGTCTTCGACGTCAACTCCCAGTTTGCCGGCCATGGCATCCACAATCGGATAGCTTTCGGGGTGCACGGCGCTGGCATCAAGTGGGTTTTCCGCATCGGTGATTCTTAAAAATCCGGCACTTTGTTCAAAAGCCTTGGGGCCCAGGCGGGGTACCGATGTCAACTGTTTTCTGCTGGTAAAGGCGCCATTGGCCTCCCGGTAGGTGACGATGTTTTTTGCGATCATCGCGCTCAGCCCGGAAACATAGGTCAAAAGCTGTATGCTGGCCCGGTTCAGATCGACCCCGACGGCGTTTACACAGCTGGTCACCACATCATCGAGCGTCTGTTTCAATGCCCTCTGGCCCACATCATGCTGATACTGGCCCACGCCTATCGCCTTGGGATCAATTTTAACCAGTTCAGCCAGGGGGTCCATCAGGCGGCGGCCGATGGAGACCGCGCCCCGCACCGTAAGATCGTGGTCCGGAAATTCCTCCCGGGCTGCGTCGGATGCAGAGTAAATAGAGGCGCCGCTTTCATTGACCATGATTACCGGGGTCGGTGTCTGAAAATCAACCTCCCGGAGAAAGGCTTCCGTCTCCCGTCCTGCAGTGCCGTTTCCCACGGCAACGGCTTCGGTTTCGTAGGTTTCGCAGAGAGACCGGACCTTGATTTTTTCCAGTTCCGTCTGTTTTTCACTCAGGTGCGGATAGATCGTATCCGTGTGAAGAAGCTTGCCCTGGGCATCCA
>JAGYOT010000292.1 GCA_018399455.1 Desulfobacterales bacterium | reverse complement strand
ATACCGTGCGCCGATCACATAGGCCACCTGATCTTCCAGTCGTCCGTAGCTTGACAGCGCAGGGTTCATCCCCAGGCTTTTCAAATGACTCACCAGCGCCTTTCTGTCGCCATAACAAAACAGGTCCTTATAGCGACCGATGTCATCGGTTTTTCGGGATACCACCCGGCCGTCCACAATAGTCAGACTTGCATCTTCTGTCGCCACACTGATCCGGTGCAGATTCTCAAGCCGGGTTTCTGAGCGGAACCGGCCGGGGATCTTATAGCTTATCTGCTGCTTGACTGCAATCTGTCCGCCTTCAAGCCGGTCATCAAAAACAGTCAAGGTCTGAACAGTCTGAAGTTGGGCCGGCAGGTCCATTTGTCTCAGCATCAGCTCAATCACATGCCGACCATCCAGAACATAGGCGACCGCCGCCGCGCGGAGCCCGAATGAGAAACACAAGAATGCCACTACGGATGCAACAACGCGATATAAAAACATTTTGTTGGTTAGTTTGTCCATGCGGCAAACGAATGAATTTATTTGCCGGCAAAGATAAATCCGTTATCTGACAGGCGGCCGCAATCACCGAGTTCCTGTTCAATACGGATGAGTTGATTATATTTGGCGATCCGGTCGCTTCTGGAAAGGGAGCCGGTCTTGATCTGTCCGCCGGAGACGCCCACGACCAGATCCGAAATAAAGTGATCCTCGGTCTCTCCGGATCGATGAGATATCACGGTGGTATAGCCGGCCCGCTTGGCCATCTCAATGGTCTCCAGCGTCTCGGTAACCGTTCCGATCTGGTTTAGTTTAACCAGGATGGAATTGCAGATGCCGTCTTTTATCCCCTGCGCAAATATCTCCGGATTGGTAACAAAAACATCATCGCCGACCAGTTGAACGAAGCTTCCAAGCTTTTCTGTAAACGCGGTCCAGTTGTCCCAGTCCTGCTCGGCCAGACCATCTTCAATGGAAAACAGGGGATACTTGTCAATCAGTGACTGGTAGTAGTCAATCATCTCCAGAGCCGATAGACTTTTGTGCTCGGATTTTAGCTGATATTTGCCGTCCTCATAAAACTCACTGGCTGCGGCGTCAATGGCAAGGCCGATGTCCGTGCCCGGCTGATACCCCGCCGCCTCAATGGCCTGCATAATCACCTGCATCGCTTCTTCATTGGAGGCAAAATCCGGTGCAAAGCCTCCTTCGTCTCCGACCGCCGTTACCGATCCCCTCTCCTTTAATATCTTCTTCAGCTGGTGAAAAGTCTCGGCGCCCATCCTGACGGCCTCGGAAAAACGCGAGGCTCCGACCGGCACAATCATAAATTCCTGAATATCCAGGCTGTTTGAAGCATGAGCGCCGCCATTGACAATATTCATCATGGGAACGGGCAGGTACCTGGCCGTCAATCCCCCGAAATAACGATAAAGCGGCATGCCGAAGTCCTCTGCCGCCGCCCTTGCGGCCGCCATGGAAACCCCCAGCATGGCATTTGCCCCAAGCCTTGATTTATTGGGGGTGCCGTCAAGTTCAATCATGAACCGGTCCAGTGCGATCTGATTGGAGGCCTCCATGCCAATGATCCTGGGAGCAATGGCGGTCTTCACATTCTCGACCGCTTTCGTGACCCCCTTTCCCATATAACGATTGTTATCATTATCCCGAAGCTCCAAAGCCTCCCGGGAACCGGTTGATGCCCCCGATGGGACCGCCGCCCGCCCCATTGCGCCGGAAGTTAAGGCGACATCGACCTCTATTGTGGGGTTGCCCCTGGAATCAAGAATTTCCCTTGCACAAACATCATAAATCTCGCTCATTGCTGCCTCCATAACTTCTTCGACACAGGGTTCTCATCGGCTTGACTTGACAAAATTAAAGTAAATGATACGATTTCAGACAAAGACTGTCAAGCACTGGATCGATCGACACCGGATTGTCCGGTGGCGCAGCAAAAATGGTTTTTATCAATAATTGGGACAGCCCTATGCCAAAGAAATCCTTATATGAGTATGCACATCTGATTGTATCGGCCATCCGGGTGCTTGAACACCGGTTGAGCGCTCCACCTGAAATCGGGGATGTCGCCGGATTACTGGGCGTCTCGGTTGAAGAAACCAACCGGCTTTGCCGAAAATTCAAAGATTTTGAAGTCCTTGACATGCTCGATAAAGCCGGAACCGTTCGCCTCTTTGTCAAAGACCACAGGAAAATCGAGGAGATCCCGGATCAGCCGGAAGAAAGCCGGCTGGAGGCGGAACTCAAGAAATTCAAGCAAGCCCGGCAATCCCGGGGAATAGACCTGGATTCGGTCAGGGCGGAGCAGACGGAAAAGAAAAAGAAGCTCCGCGAGGAGCTGGAGCAAAAGCTTAAGGACAACTTGAAAAAATAATTATAATATTCTGGATTTTAAATAAATCTATTTTTTATGTCGCCCCGGAAAAACACTGAATCCGATCAGGCAATGATCTCATCCAGAAACCGGCTGGGCGGATTATACTGCCCTTTTCTGAATTCAGCCGAGGTTAAATACAGATATGTCTCGGCCCGGGTCATGGCCACGTACATCAGGCGCCGCTCCTCCTCAATATCGGAAATGGTTTCTCTGGACTTCCAATGCGGCAGCAGATTCTCCTCACAACCGGCGACAAAGACCGCTTTAAATTCAAGACCCTTGCTCGCATGCATGGTAGCCAGGTTGAGCCGGTGCACGACTCCTTCCTCAGCCCTGTCCTCCTTGACGAGCGCCGCCTCCTCCAGATAATCCACCAAATTTTCATGCTGTGCGGCGGCGTAAATGAGCTGCTCAATGTTTTCCACCCGTGCGGTATAATCATCGGTGGTTTTTGCGTACTGGCGCAGATATTCCAGGTAACCGGTAGCATCGAGGAGCCTCTCGATTGCCGCTGCCGGCGGCAGCTGGGCGATTTCATCCAGCAGAGTAAGGAGCCGGCTTACCTGGGTTGCCGCTTTTGCGGAAAGCGCTTTTTCATCAATTGTCCGACGGGCGGCTGCCTTAAGCCCCAGCCCGGCTTCTCGGTATCCGGCGATCCGACTGATCATGCCCGGCCCGACACCCCGCTTGGGGGTGTTGACGATCCTCTCGAAGGCCGCATCATCCTTTTCAAACACTGCCGCGGTTAGATAGCAGCTCACATCGAGTATCTCTTTTCTCTCATAAAACCCCTTGCCCCCGAGCATCTGATAGGGGATGGCCGCAGCCCGAAAGGCCTGTTCAAAGGCTAGCGAGCAAAATTTGGTCCGGTAAAGAACCGCCATATCACTCCACTCAAGACCGTCCTGGTGAAGCCTTCGGATTTTATACGCCACCCATTCAGCCTCCTCAGCGTCGCTGAAAAAATCCATGGTCTCCACGGTTCCGCCGGACTTCTCCGAATAGCACGCCTTGTCCATTTTGTGAGGATTGTTGGCGATCAACAGGTTAGCCGTATCGACAATGGCCGAAGCTGAACGAAAGTTTTGCTCCAGCCGAAAAATCTTCGATGCGGTGTAGTTTTGGGAAAAAGAAAGGAAATTGTTGACATTGCTGCCCCTGAAGCCATAGATCGCCTGCCAGTCGTCTCCCACGCAAAAAAGATTGCCGTTTCCCAGCAGTAGCCGCGTCAAATCCTCCTGGAGATCATTGGTGTCCTGGTACTCATCCACCAGAATGTAGGAAAAGAGCTGATGGTACTGCTGTCTTACCTCCGGATGCGCCTTCAAAAGATCCCGGGTCAAAAGCAGCAGATTGTCAAAATCAACCGCATT
>JAGYOT010000291.1 GCA_018399455.1 Desulfobacterales bacterium | reverse complement strand
GTTGAGGGCATAGCCCTGAATCAAATAGTCTCGTAACCGCTGTGTGGCCCACCTGCCACGCACGCATCATGTTAAAAACAATATCATTTGGTTCGACAAGGTTATATTTGGTTTTGTCCTCGATTCTATAATGATGTGGCTTCATGTACAAGATGACCAGTGATACGGGTTTCAATTTTTTTGAAGACAAAAAGCACACCGTACACCAGTACAAGGTAAATCAGTGCTGCAAACAAAAACAGTTCGTAGAACGCAAATGTCCTGGCAGCAGCGACTCTTGCCACACCTGTTATATCCATCAGCGTAATGATGGACACAAGGGAGGATGCCTGAAGCAGGAATACCACTTCATTGGTATAGGCAGGCCATGCGATTCGAATTGCAGCCGGCATGATTATCCGCCTGTAAAGTTTAATACCGGACATTCCGCAGGCCCGTGCAGCCTCGATTTCTCCGAAAGAGACACCTTCGATTCCTCCTCTGAAAATTTCTCCTGCATAAGCTGCGGTGTTGAGGGTAAGGGTGAGTACTGCACAAAAATATGCTTCTTTGAAAAGAGGCCACAGGCCGATCTGGGAAAAGAAATCCTGAAATTGCCCGGAGCCATAGTAAATTAAAAAGAGTTGAACCAGAAGTGGCGTGCCCCTGAAATAGAAATTGAAACCGTAAACCGGCATCCAGACAAAGGGGTTTTTAGACACCCGCATAATCGATAGAACAATGGCAAGGCAAAATCCGATGGCCACACTGATGGCGGTTATTTCAACAGTAATCGCAATCCCTTTGGCAAACTTGGGCAAACTGTCAATTATAACCCCTATGTCGAGGAAATCCATATGCTTGGTCCTATTCTCTTCTTACACCGCGGTTTGCACGTTTTTCCGCCCATTGCTGGAAGACAAGGGATAAAATCGTTATCAAAAGATAAATAAGCGATGCCATAAAAAAACAGCTAAACGGTTTTCTGGTAGCCCTGGCAGCGACATCCGCGTTTCTCATCAATTCTGGAAGCTGGATTACGGATATGAGGGCGGTTGCCTTGATCAGCACCATCCATATATTCCCCAGCCCGGGGATAGCGAATCGCCACATCTGGGGCATCTGGATCCGCCGGAATGAAAGCAACGGACTCATTCCGCAGGCCCTTGCCGCTTCAAGCTGGCCCCTCGATACCGCCATGAACGCTCCCCGGAAAACCTCAGTGGCAAACGCACCGTAAATAAAACCAATGGTCATGCTTCCGGCGAAAAAGGGGTTGAGGTCAACATATATATCACGTCCCAGCATTGCTGCGAAATCCTGGATAAGAGTGGGACCACCGTAGTAAACCAGAAGGATCAGCACCAGTTCGGGTATCCCTCTTATTACAGTGGTATAGAGACCTGCTGTAAAACCGAGTATCCAAATTTTTGAAAGTTTGAATAACGCGGCAATCAGGCCGAGTGAAAGCGCAATCACCATCGAGAACAATCCGACCTTGAGGGTCAGCAGACCCCCCTCCAACAGTAAATGGCCGTAACCTTCCAGATCAAACACTATCCAAGCACTCCTGCCTCAATAGAATTACACCAGATTGGAAAGGAACATTCTGCATCTTTCCGATTCAGGCTTACCAAAAATGTATGAAGGTGCGCCCTCGTCCTCTATGATGCCTTTATCAAGGAATATCACGTGGGAGGAGACCTCTCTTGCAAACCCCATTTCGTGGGTGGCCATGACCATTGTGCGGCCTTCCTTTACAAGATCCTTCATTACCTTCAAAACCTCTCCTACAAGCTCCGGGTCAAGGGCGGATGTGGGCTCGTCAAACAAAAGGACCTGGGGATCCATTGCCAGTGCCCTGGCAATGGCGGCCCGCTGTTGCTGGCCGCCGGAAAGCTGGGCTGGAAAATAATGATACCGGTCAGCAATACCGACTTTTTCCAAAAGCGCCATCCCTCTGTCCTTTGCCTCTTGCTTGTTTTTTTTCAGAACATGGACAGGAGCTTCAATAATATTTTCAAGCACAGTCATGTGAGACCACAAGTTAAAATGCTGGAAGACCATGGCAAGTTTGGTCCGCATAAGGTCCACCTGTTTGCGGTCTGCAGGGACGAGCTTTCCCTTCCGGTTTTTCTTTAACCTGATATGCTCATCTCCTACGATGATCTCTCCGGAAGTCGGCACCTCCAGAAGATTAATGCATCGAAGAAAGGTGCTTTTGCCGGACCCGGAAGACCCGATAAGCGAAATTACGTCCCCTTCCTTAGCTTCAAGGGTAATTCCCTTGAGTACTTCAAGGCTTCCAAAGCTCTTGTAAATATTTTCTGCCCTGACGGCAATTTTCTTTGACTCTCCCAATCCGCCCCCTGTTTATGTCAAAAAGGCAAAACGATATAAATTATTCCTTGCCGTATACATCAAAATCAAAATACTGATTGTTGATTTCTTTATATTTGCCGTTTGCTCTGATTTCGTCGATAGCGTCGTTGAAAAGTTCCTGCAGCGCTTTGTCGCCTTCCCTGACGGCAATGCCGATACCTTTTCCAAGATATTCCTCGTCAATGAAAGAGGGACCGAAGAACTGAAAGCCTTTTCCCGCTTCAGTATCGAGAAAACCGGTTTGAAGGATGACGGAGTCGGCGCAAACCATGTCAACCCTGCCGGATGCCAAGTCCATGTTAGCTTCATCCTGAGTTGCATATGCCTTGATATTTACGGAATCACCGAATTTGGCCCTGGCAAGATTGGCACCCACGACACCTCTTTGAACCCCGATGGTTTTATTTTCGATTCCATTGATGAACAGATCCAAAATATTATCCTGGCTTGTCACGCACTGGACTGGTGTCTGATAGTATTTTTTTGTAAAATCCACTTTCTTGTCTCGTTCTGCTGTAATGGACATCGAAGCAATGATACAGTCATACTTTTTGGCGATCAGCCCGGGAATAATACCATCCCAATCCTGAGTGACAAATTCGTATTCCACACCGGCCGCTTCACACAGGGCCCTGGCGATATCGATATCAAATCCGGCCAGATCCCCGTTTTTGTCAATGTAATTAAACGGAGGGTAAGCACCTTCCGTGCCGATGCGTACCTTTTTGATATCCCCGGCGTACAGACTCTGCAAAGAAAGTACGAACACAATCAAAACCGTTAACAGAATTGTTTTTTTCATAACTCCACCTCTTTTTTTTTAGGTTAAAAAAATCGTACAATGTCGATGTCTTCCCTTTTGAACAGGGGAGTCCTATATGACTTAATTAAGTATCAATCCTTTTGTTTAAATTCAATGGTAAATATCACAAAACGAACATTTCTAATCATAAACTGTTCTGAAACACATCCGTGCTTGGGATTAGGTTTAGATAGCATGATATAAATACCTGAGGTGCTTCACAAAAATTCAGGGAAATAGCTCCTTTGACCCGCCACTGTCTTTCTTGCACTCCGGAATCAAATCAGATATAAGGGGATGGATTATTGATGCAAAGGACAGATGAACATTATGACACGCGACCGGGTATTTGCGACAAAACGCAGACAGATCCAGCCTTTTTCCTTTAACCGGGAAGTAGCGGATGCGTTTGAGGATATGCTGGTACGGTCCGTGCCGCTCTACAGGGAGAGCATCCGCCGTCAGGCGGAACTGGCCCGGCGGTTTTATCAGCCCGGCACCCGGATCTATGATCTGGGCTGTTCCCACGGCAATTTCGGGGTCCGGCTCCAGGCGTTGTTCAGGCAAACCCCGTTCACTCTGGTGGGGGTGGATACTTCC
>JAGYOT010000290.1 GCA_018399455.1 Desulfobacterales bacterium | reverse complement strand
GCAGGAGATAAGGTCCTCGATATCGGCTGCGGCACCGGCAACAGCTTGATGCCGTTTCAGGACAAAGGGGCTTATCTGACCGGCGTGGACGCCTCCCCTTATATGCTCGATATTTGTCAGGCCAGGTTAGGTCACCGGGTGGATCTGCATCGGGCCTATGCCGAGGATCTGCCGTTTGATGACAATTTTTTTCATTATGCCTGTCTGTGTTTAACGCTTGAGTTTGTCGAAGATCCGGTGAAGGCGCTGGAGGAGGCCTGCCGTGTGGCCAAGGATGGCGTTTTTGTGGGTGTGCTTAACAAGTTTGCCCTGAAAGCCGTGGAGCGACGGATCATGGGTCTGTTTCAGCCGACTCTGTACCGTCATGCGCGGTTTTTTTCAATAGGGGACATCAAGCAGCTGTTTCGCCGGCTGCTGGGCGAGGTCCCCATTTATTCGCGAAGCGTATGTCATTTGCCGGGCCGTAGCCATCGGCTGGTGTATCGCCTGGAGCGCACCGGCCTGATCCAAAAGGTCCCCTTCGGCTCCTTTGCCGGGGTGATGGCGCTGCCTGTGCCCCGCATGCGAACAATTCCCCTGGCGTTGAAAACGCCGTCCAAATCAGCACAGGCCGCGGGCGTTGTCAGCTGCCCCGGCCATTACTCCGGGTCACACGTGTTGGGCGCTCATGCAGACAAGAACAGACTGTCAAACTGATTCCCGTTCAGAGCGAAGAAGGAAGAATTGTGGAGGCGAAGTTATTTGAAGCGGCAGTTGAGAACCAGTTGAGGTGTCAGCTTTGCCGCCATAATTGTCTGATCAAAGACGGACAACGGGGCATCTGCAATGTCCGTGAGAACCGGGAGGGGCGTCTGTACAGCCTGGTCGGGGACCGGGTTGTTGCCAGGCATGTGGATCCAATTGAAAAAAAGCCCTTGTTTCACGTTTTTCCGGATTCCCTGGCCTACTCCATTGGAACGGTGGGGTGCAATTTCAGGTGCCGCTTCTGCCAGAACGCGGATATTTCACAAATGCCGGTGGACAATAAAGGCCGCATCGCCGGCAGCCGCATTGACACGGAAGCCATAGTGAAGGATGCCCTTAAAACGGGCTGCAAAACCATTGCCTATACCTACAACGAACCCACAGTTTTTTTTGAACTTGCCTGGGAGACCGCCCGGCTTGCCCATCAGCAGGGGCTTAAGAATGTTTTTGTCACCAACGGCTATATGTCCGAGACGGCGCTTGAAATGATAAGTCCCTTTCTGGATGCAGCCAATGTGGATCTAAAGGCTTTCTCCGATGAGTTTTACAAAAATCAGTGCGGCGCCCGTCTGGCACCCGTGAAGGAAACCCTTGGGCGGATGAAAACGCTGGATATCTGGGTGGAGGTGACAACCCTTCTGATTCCGGGGCTAAACGATGACAGTGCCGAATTACGGGCTCTTGCCGATTTTATTGCAAAGGCGCTGGGCAGCGAAACTCCCTGGCATGTAAGTCGTTTTCATCCTTGCTATCGTTTAACGGATCGCCCCCCGACCCCGCTGGAGACCCTTCGCAGGGCAAGAGAGATCGGGATTCAGGCAGGTCTGAAATATGTCTATACCGGAAATGTCCCGGGCGAACGCAGTGAGTGGACATACTGCCACGGCTGCGGCGAGCCTTTGATCCTCCGGCGGGGGTTTGCTGTGTCCGAAAACAGGCTCCGGGGAAGCCGATGCCCGGAGTGCGGGGCGTTTATTCATGGCGTGGGGATGGGTGGTTGAGCGGTTCAGGCTCTGTCATCCAGGCGTCCGGGGCAGCGGGAGGCGCTCGCGGATGGGAAGAGATAATGGCCCAAAGCCTTGTTACCGCAGAAGCGCTTGAGCGTCACCTCCCGGTTGATGCGGATGCGGTGAACCGGGTGATCCGGCGTTATCCCATGCGAATCAACCCTTATTTTTTGTCTGTTATTCAATCCGCGGGCGGTCCGCTGTGGCGCCAGGCCATTCCGGATACGGCTGAGCTCTCCGCGGCTGAGGGTCTGACGCCTGATCCTCTGGATGAAGAGCCCCAGTCGCCGGTGCCGCATTTGATTCACCGTTATCCGGACCGGGTGGTCTTCATGGTATCCAACCAGTGCGCCATGTATTGCCGACATTGCATGCGAAAGCGTCAGGTGGGACGACAGCGGCTGGTGACCGGGAAAACCATTGCCAGGGGGCTGGACTATATCCGGAAAACCCCGGCGGTTCAGGATGTGATTCTCTCCGGCGGCGATCCCCTGCTGATTTCAGACGAACAGCTGGACAGCATCCTGTCTCAGCTCAAAAAAATCCCCCATGTGGCCTTTATCCGGATCCACTCGCGGGTGCCCTGCACGCTGCCGGCGCGAATTACATCCGATCTTGCCTTGCTGCTGGCCTCGTATCAGCCCTTATATATGAACCTCCAGTTCAATCATCCGGCTGAATTGACGGATGAGGCAAGGACCGCTTGTGCCAGACTGGCGGATGCCGGGATTTGCCTGGGCAGTCAGAGCGTTTTATTAAAAGGGGTAAACGATGATCCGCATGTGATGGCCGATCTCATGAAAGGCCTGCTCAAGAGCCGTATCCGTCCGTATTATCTGCACCACGCGGACCCCGTAGCCGGCACCCGGCACTTTCGGACAAGCATTGAAAAGGGGCTGGAGATTATGCGGTTTCTGCGGGGAAGGATTTCAGGAATGGGGGTGCCGTATTACATGATCGACCTGCCCGGCGGCGGGGGGAAGGTGCCTCTTCTTCCTGAGTACACCAAAGCAATCGGCGAAGACCGTATCCGGGTGCTCAATTATCAAGGCCGGATATTTGAATACCCCGTAAACTTCCGGGAGCATTGACGGCCTCGTGAAGAGCGCTTTTTGCCCCCGGCGATAAGCAGGCAGGAGAATTAATCCGGCCCGCAGATGCGGCATCCAGATGTTTTTTCCGATTGGCGGGACTCAGGTGGTGGGCCTTTTTTCTTAATCTCCACGATAACCGGACGATACTGACCGGTTTTTTTGGCCTGCCGGTCTTTCAGCTTAATGGCCCCCATGGCAATGCCGAAAAACAGGAAGCCAAACAGCGCGGCAAAAACAGACGGATCGCCTTTGAGGTTGGGGGCAAGGATTGAATTCCCGAGAAGCGCGCCCGCGACCAGGGCGAGAATGGGAAAAACGTAGAGCATAAAAGCGAGCACGATCAACTGGCTGGTTTTAAATGCTACCATCACGGTATCGCCCGGTTCCGCATGGATCGGATTGGCCGCTTCAACCTCGATCTCTTTATTCTGGCCTGCGCTGTGGCAGACATGACGTTCGGAACAGCCTTCGCATGCGGTCATGCGCCGGGTTATAATATAGGCCGTATCCTTTGTGGTGCGTGTGATGGTGCCTTCTTCTAAAGCCAAGGGATCGGTTCTCTTTTAGGAGGCTTCTTTTAATACCAGCTGCCGGTTGGCCTCTGAATAGCAGATCAGCCCGCATCTCAGGCAGCGGGCCGCTTCTTTCTGCGCCATTTCTTCATTAAACCCTTTTTCGATTTCCGGACACTTATCCGGTATCTCGCTTATACTGCATGTGGGCATGATCTGCCGGGGCATTGGGGAGATGTTTCCCAGGTGATCCACGGTTTGAATAATCGAGTCGTCGCTGATCACGTTTTCCGGAAGATCCAGGGGAAGCCCGTACATCCGTTTATGAACTGGGTTGATATCTAATACATGGGCGCGAAGCCAGTCGGTTTTAGACAAGCCGACGGTCGATTCAAACGCCATCAACTG
>JAGYOT010000029.1 GCA_018399455.1 Desulfobacterales bacterium | reverse complement strand
GCATCCCCTGTTATTTTAGTGCTATCGAACGGGCCGTCTGTGGTGTTTACGCTATTAATTGTGATTGAGTCAGAGCCAGCAGTTGTTGTAAAAACAACAGAATCTCCCTCGTCCCAACCCGCCAGTTCTTCGTAACTATCGCCGCCAAGGCAGGCAAGGTTTAGTTCGAAGTACGAGCATCCATTATCCGGGTTTGTCGGATAAAGGGTGCGCCAAAACCCGTCAATATCCGGAACCAACCCGACCGTCTTGGCGATAAGGCTGAACATCACGTTTGGGTATGCATCCGGCAGGCCATACCCCAAAGAGGTCGAACTGCCGTTTCCGCCCGCGCCGGTATTAATAGTTGTCGTTGTAGTAGGAGTAGCCTCCGTGGGCGAGCCAATGATTGCGCTCTGAACATCGGACAAAGAGCCGGATGCTACCAGGGAGTCTGTTAAAAGATCCCATGCCACCGCCTCGCTTCCCGATTCCGAGGAAATAACAACAACAACCGATTCTTCTTTTTCCCACTTTCTTTCTTCGGGCCGCGGCCGCGGCCGCACCCATATTTTACACTCTTGATAATTGAAACACTTAATGCACTCCACATACACATCATTGTGCAGCCATATCCGACGAACTCCTTGGGAAAGATTCTGAAAAGACATCTGGTTTTTCAAAAGTTCCATCTGGCTGTTGGCGGGACCGATAAAATCCATCGCTGCCTTTCGGTCTCCACCAACCAGTATTTTATTTCGCCTGTGTGCAGTCATTGTCCATTATCTTGATGCGGGCATTGTAAGAGAGACAGAGTTGATTGTGCTCGTGCCGCCGGTGACCACTGCGGTCGAACTCATATTGAGCTGCCCGCCTGACGTAGCAACCGCGCCATCCATCCTTACCTCAGATGTGCTTGCGCCGGAGACATAGCTGTTGTCATAAATCCGGAACCAACCCGCCGTGCCGTCAGCAATGCCTGTCCCGGACCACACCTCGCCAGCTTCCTTCGACAGCACGCCACTTACCACTTCACCGAAATTCAGTCCGTTGGTGGCTTCCCCACTGACAAATGCGCCGCTGTTAAGCGTGATCGTAAGAAGTTTTGTCCCGGTTTCTCCATCGTCAGCGCTCGTTGGTTGCGATCCGGAATATAAATCAATAACGCAATTCTGAAACAGATCAGAAACGCTTCCACCGGAGGCGCCGGCAAGAACCACCTGGTCCTCGGCCGCCTCTGTTGTAAGGCTGCCGGACGGTATTTCAAGATACCCTGCTGCTACGGCCAGAATTTCATAAGCCCCGTTATTGTCTGTAGCCCCCGAGACTGTAACCTTGCCTCTTTTCACAAAGCCTGCAAGCCCGCTTCCTGAGTCCACAATTCGGTCTCTACTGTCCGTGCCCGTCCCTTCCTCAAACGAAATGGTGGTGGCGGTCATCAAGTTGTTCGCCGTCGCCTTTTTGTCGAGAAGGGCGTTTCTAAGCCCTGTTGATAAACGTACAGCCATTTTATTTCCCTCCATGTATAAAGTTTAACCCAACCATGCACCCGAATCCAGTCCTGGCATTCTCCGGGTAAATTACTTTCTTCTTGTTCAAATTAAATATCTGGCCCGTCGGAAGGCCAAGGATCGCGCCTTCCGGGCTGGCCCATACCGGACAAAGCCCGGACATTTCAAAACCAAGGTCCGCAGCGTTGACATACTCAATCGCATCCGACCATTCCACCGCCGGAAACCCCGCAACCTGCCGGGCCTGCCAGCCTTTTGGATTTACGCCTTCTACATAGTAGGTGCGCCGTTCGGTTGATATAAACATGCCTGCATCCACCGGTTTCATCATGCGAACCCTTGAATGGAACTGGACAAAGGATTCGGCCTTATTAAACAGTCCGAAATGGAACGGCTCACTCCACCAGATCACATTTTCCTGGGAAACAAACATCCGGCCGGAGAATTCCGCTAAATGATGTCCCGGTATCGGACCGTCAAAAACCCGGTTGGTCTCCGGTCCGTTATATTCACCCTTCTGCCAAACATGCGATACTCCGCCTTCAAGAAAACCCTTCTCATATCCATTGACGTAATAGGTCCGGTCGCCCACCTGCGCAAAAGCCATGCGGACTCCTTCGGTCAGCCCGCTCCTGACCCCGCGCAAAGACCCGTCCGTTCCGACCTGAAACAGAGAATCGCCTTTAACGACAAAGCAATCCCCGCCGTCACAAAACAAGCTGTGAAACGCCCCGGTCTGAAGCCGGGAGACGCCGCGCCTGCTGTTTACCCGCAAGGACTGATCAATGGAGACATTGACCGCAACCTGCAAATCAGAGAGTCCGTTTTTTTGCTGCGGAATCCGCACGGGATCTTCGACGATATTTAAACCGGTTGCCCCGGAAAATATGGTGATAGGCTTTGTCATAGGTTAAACGATCCTCCGTCATCTTCCTCCATGCCTACATTGTAAGGCAGGCCGTCAACGCCGATAAAACTGTCCAGACTCAGAATTGCTTTGAAAAACTCGTTATCGTGATAACTGGTATTGACCTTGTTGCCCTCCATCCCATCTTCAATTTGGCTAAAGATTTCGCTGCAGACATAATTGACGATCAAGTCCCGATGCAGATGCGCCGGGAGGCAGGCGGGCTCGTCGGTATCGTCGACAAGGGCCGCTGGCTTTTCGTAAAAGCCGATTTTCACGGTTTTTGTATATGCCGGAAAATAAAACAGCTTTTGCCCGTGGACGACGCAGGCGCTTATGTCGGGGCCGGGCTCTGATGCCGGGGACTTCTTGAGAAATTTCTGAAAAGAGGCCATTACCTTGACCGGCCGATCATTGTCGGAATCATAAACCCTCAGCACATCACGCAGGTAATTGTCCGGCAAGCTTACAAACCTGGAAGCCTCGGACAAGTCAATGTTCTGTTCCACATAAAGATTCGGCAAAGGCGGAGTTACCCGCTGGAGCCCTGGCACCCTTACCCCGCTGGCTATTTCCAGCACCGCTTTATTGATCCGCCTGATAAGCCCGGTGTCATGATACGAACTGTCCTGGACAACCGTTGAAATTTCTTCTAAGAGATCCCTGAGTTGCATTTTACCCCTCGCCTTCCTTTTCGTGATAAGTCACATAGGGCGGATAAAGCGGCGTACTTGTAAAATTATGAACCGTCGGGTCTCCCTGGGCGTATGCAAAACGCACCCAATTAGCCATGATATGGCGAATCAGTTCCGGCGGTTGCGGGTGCACCTTATCCTGCTCGGCAAAAAGGTCCTCAAGGCGCCGCTCAAGGTATTTTTGCTGCTCCGATACCTGCCACTGACCTGAGTCACCAAACTTGTGCTCAAGCTCGGTGCATCCCCGTTTCAAGATCACTTTGACGTGAGGACCAATATGCTCATGCACAAGACTTTCAATCTTTTTGTGGCATTCAAGGCCCTGTTCCCGACTATTGTTGTAAAAGTAGGCGCCGTAAAGGGCCGGCACGGAATACCGCTTCTCGATCCCGATCTTTGAGTACCAATCCAGGTCTTTCATGATTTCATAGAGGCAAAACATCTCGGTCAAAGTGGTCGGGCGGGCGACAACCTTCCAGCATTGCTGGCAATAGCTCGGGACCAGGTTGTAACAGGTAAACCATACCTGATGCCACAACTGGCAGTTTTTCCGAGGGTCTTGCCGGATATGAATCCAGGGGGTCTCTGTCGGGACATGCAGGTTGGCTTCCAGCCTTCCCTCCTTGTTAAAGCGGTATGTGCCGTTGTTTAACAAGGGCATGATCGGTTCCAGTAAATCAGCGCCCGGCAAGTCCGAATATGTTTCATGAATCGTCTGCATGTTAGTCATATGGGGTTTCCTCCTTGGGGGAAGGATTGCCCGGCAGTCTCTCCCCAAGGAGCCTTTCAAGACCCCGGGCGAGACCGCCGGGCAATTTGGTTTAAGAGTTAAAGACTCCTGGCGTAAGGGTCCAGCTCAATGTCAAGGTTGGCGGCAAATGCGCCACTTACCTGAGCGGCTGCCACATCAAACTTCAGCACGGTGCCTTTTGCCAGCACGGTGTTTCCGTTTGAAGAATCGGGCGAATACGTCCCGACCGCAGCGGCCGCCAAAGAACCGGAGCTCACGGCCAGAGCGATAGCGCCGACGCTGGCGGAACTTACAAGCTCGGTAACGGTAATGCTCAGGGCGCTGGTGGACCCGGTGGATGCCTGCAGGGTTGCCATGACATCGCGCAGGGTGCAGCGATACGGCACGGCCAAATAAGCATTCCCTCCGCTGGTCGTCCCGGAAAGATTGACTTGAAATCGAATATCCTGGTCCATGGTTAATCTCCTTGTTTTGCTTGGCGCGGGGAAAGCCCCCGCGCCTAGGGTTAAAGTTTAAATATCAACGTCGCCCCTCATTATGAGGTGGATACGTTGTTGGCCCGGACATGCGCCTTCCGGTTAGAGCAGACAAGCTGCCCGATCCAGCGCACATTCGCGGTCAGGGTGTCGGGCTGGTCCTTGGAATACTCCCACGTTGGTTTCGTGAACTGATACTTCTCGTGGGTCTTGATTTTGAGGTATTCCAGGTTCAGGCCGTCCACATAATCGGAAGCCTGATTGTCGTCCGGCACGACCGGCACGCCTTTGAAAAGGATGTTCTCAAAACCGGCATTCGCCAGATTGGTATCTGAATACCGGGCCTGCTGCTGCAGACTGTTCTCGAAAGCATCCTTCAGAGCGTCCGTGGTGACGTAGATATTGGGCTTGCCCTGCTTGTTGTTGCCGACCTTGGCCGTCCGGTGAAACTGTTGCATCGTGGAAAAGCTCATGACCAGCGCATCGGTAATGACATTGGCCTTCCAGTTGGCAAGATCATCCTCGGTCAGATTGCCGTAGGCGTCGCTGGTGGTGGTGTTGAACAGATCCCCGAGGCCCAGGAAGCAGTCAGCATCCGCAGCAGAAGCATAAAGCTGCGCGCTCATCTTCTTCCGGATGGTTTTCTGGAGGTTCTCCAGCTTCCCATAGGCCATGTTGATAAGGGCCTGGTCGCCGGCATTCTGGATCTGGTCGTCCAGGTCAACTGTATTGGCTGCCATGTAGCCAGCCCACCGGAACAGAGCCGCATTGTAAATTTCCTTCTTACTCTGCGGAATCTTGGTGGTGTTGCCGTAAGACCCGCTATGCGCCTCGTCGATCTCAAGAAGCTGCTTGATCTTCTTACCACCGTCAACGGTGTCGCCGGCGGTCGGGCCTGCAAGATTCGACGCCATTTTGCCTTTACCCATAAGCAGGTAAAGCAGGACGTTTTCGGTGAAGTAAATGTCCACGGTTCGCCGCAGTACATAATCTTCGGTGATTACATTAAGTTCTTTATCGAGTGCCATTGTTACGCGCTCCTTTTTTTATTATGCCCCGAAAGCCCGCCGCCGGCACGTCAGCGTGTTATCCATTGTTCCGCGCCTCTTTGAGCCGTTGCATCATGGACTGTTTGATGTCTCCCTCGTCCGTGAGCGGTTCGGGATTCTGATTTCTGATAGCGGAGCCCGGGCCTTGCAAGACCTTGTCGGTGTTCGCGTCTCCCTGGCTCAGCTGCTCCATTTCCTGTTTGCCGCGGTTATATGCTTCGTCCGCAGCGGTCTGCGCCTTATAAGCAAAGTAGGCGCTAAAATCGTCGTGGAAGCCCGGCATCTGAGCTTTTACGTTTTCAAGCTGCCCGGATTCTTTAAGCTGCTGAAAGTCCGGGTGCTGCTCAAAAAACTTGTTCAGTTGAGCTTCCTGCTCCTTCTCTTCAAGGGCCTGCTGGACCTTTTCAGAAGCCTTGGACTCGGCGTTTTTGCTCGCCATTTCGTTGGTCAGGGCGTTGGACTGCCGCATGGCCTCTTCCACCGATATGTCGCCGGTATCGAGCTGCTTGTAGATGTCATTCATCTTGGCTTCATAATCGGGGGCCTGCTGGTCGCCGGCGCCCTTGCCTTGATCTCCGGCCTTCATCCCCTCAAGCTGCTCCATCAACTGCTGGTTCTGCTGCTTGAGCTGGCCCATTTCATTGCCCTGCTCCCCGAGCTTCTTCTCCAGGTTCTTGTAGCGGTTTTCCCAATCTTCGCCGCCCTTGTTGTTGTCCTGGTCATTGCCCTTGGAGTCTGTCTGTTTGCCCTGATTTTTGGTGTCAGCGTTTCCCTGGCCCTGCTTCCCGGACTGATTCTTGCTCTCATCCTTGGGGGGCGCCGGGGGCTGATCGCCTGCCGGGTAAACATTTTCGTTGTCGATCTGTTTTGGCATTGTGTCCTCCTTCGCGGGACCGCTTGCCTTTGCGGGTACCCCGCTGAGTTGAGTTAATAAAAAAAGCCCGAATCGACGGGGCGCGTTTGCGCTTGTCCGTCAATCCGGGCTTCTAAGTAACGCTGAGTTGTCTCAGCGGCTTATCCGTAACCGAATAAGATGTTTCTTAAATTGTCAGGGGTTATATTTTCTGCCTCTCCTTTTGCTCCAAACAGATTTCGCCCACACCGCCCTGATTGGCGTTTATCTCAGCAGATAAAACCAGCTTGCCCGTTGGGCCGGACTCAAGCCATTGATCGATTTTGACGGCAAATGCGGCCATTGCTGAATCAATTTTGGCTTGATTTTTGTCTTTCCGCTGGTATCGTTTAACTGTGTCTCCCATAAAACCCAATCATTGATGGAGGTTGCTATGCGTTTTATCTTAGTCCTTGCCGTTGCCCTTCTGCTTCTTTTCCCTGCCGGCGCCCTTGCTTGGTCCGATTACAAAGCCGCGTCCGGAGGGGATATGCCGGATTCCGAAGGCCATTACAACGCCCGTCACGGGTCCAATAATCAACAGGACCGCCCTCAGCAGGAAAGAACATACCGTGAAAGGCCAAAGCCTCCGAAGCATCAACGGGATCGCTATACTGATCAAGGCGGCGTCTTGAAAGATACATATACCGGCCGCGAATATCAGCCGGGAGAGGTTCTTCCCGACGGCGGCGTCTATGATCCCGGGAAGGATTACGATTAAGCTCAACCATTACGCCTTCTCCACAATTCCATGCTCTTTTAAATGACGGTTATAATCTGTCCGGTTTTCAATCCGCTTTTGCCGTCCGGCGGCCACCTCGTCGTCGTCCTGCAAAGCGCCCCGGACGTGATCGTCCAGCCACACCGGGTGCTCGGTCTGGATTCCGCCATGGCCGATTGAAATCTTTTTCGGTGCGGCCCATCCGCAATACGGGCATTTAATGGCATTCGGGCAACTGTTTAGCCCGAATGCCTGCTCCGTCACGGCGCCGCAGGATTTACATTGAAAATCGTATAGAGGCATCCCCTATCCCTTCTTCTTTTTGTTGCCGCCGGTTTTGCTTTTACCGCCGCCGGACTTGTTGTCCCCGCCTTTGTGCTGGTTGGATGCCCTGTCCAGACGGTCGGTAATTACTTTTTTGGGGGTGCTGTAAGTGCTCTTCTTAGGCATAATCATTGCTCCTTTACGCTCTTGCGGTTTCTGGTTGCTGCCCCTGTTTTGCTCTCGGGGTTCCTGGTTTCGTTTGACCGGATTGCGGGGCCTTCTGGCTGCCGCCCTGGCCCTGACCCTGCTGCCGATTGCCGGGGCCGCCCTGGGTCTGCATTAAAGCGTCCCTGATCTGCATGGCGTGTTCTTCCGGCATCCCGGCTTGTATAAGAATCTGCAATGCCTGGTTGAGTTGCCCTTCCCCGATCCGCTCAAGGATCTCTTTCGCGTTCGGGAATTCGCTGATTTCAAGCAATGCCTGACGATCAATCACGCCCATCTGATAAAACTCCTTTGCCTCTTCCTTGACCTGCAACGTGGTCTTGGGCATGGTAGATCCGGCCTCAACGACAAAGTTAAAACGCCGACCCATCAACTCAACGCCCCGGAACTTGACCGGTTCATTGCTGATTTCTGTCTGCTCCGTCCAGGTCCCAAAATTCTGCAGGAAAGAAACAAGGGCCTGCCCCCGGAACTCGATGAGCTCATCCACCGATGAAATCTTTTGCTGAATCAACACCGCATTGCGCTCCTGCAAAGCGACAATAGCTGATGCCGCTGTCACGCTCCCCGGGGTCTCCCCGCGGTCTGCATCTTCGATCTGATAAATCCGGTCATAAAGATTCATCAGATAATCAATGAACGTGAAAAACTGCGCCGGCGGCGACGGCACCTGGACAAAGCCGATGCCTGCCGCTGCATTCGTGGTCTCAGGTTGCAATACCAGATTCGGCTTGTTGTTGACCGCAGACTTGGGAATCCCGGTATCCTTTGGAATGACAAAAGGCGGAAACATAGTCCGGCTCGCCCATCCGAATAACCGGGAAAAAAGCGTATCAATCTTGTAATTGAGATCCCCCACCTGTTCCGCTGCCGAAAAGCCCCACACGCTCGTTGTATCCGAATAACTGTTGGCCTTGGCAAAAGGAAACCGGTCATATAGAAACGTCTGCTTTGCCATCGACCGTTTAATGTTGGGGTTCACATTCGGATTGGCCATGTCATTGAGAAGCAGCTCTCCCTCGTTAGTGACAGTCACCACCCGGATGCCGCCCGGGTATTTCAAACGATGCCTGGGGTCTTTCGATTTTATAGCTGCTCCGGTTTCGGTGTCTTTGGCAATGATCGGGTAATACTCTTCGACGGAATAATCCCTCAGCCAAACCTCAACCACCAAAGCCCGGCGTTCCCGGTAATTGCGCCCGCTGAACTCCGCATGAACAATATTGGCATTATTGGCGTAATGAGTTGAGCTCCCGGGCCGCGTGTTTGCCGGCATCGGTCGGGAATCTTCGCGGTCTTCCCCGAGCAGGCTGTAAACGTCAGAGGGCTTAACCCCCTTAACTCCATACATCTGCTCAATTGCCTCGGTCTGATCCGGGTAAGCGTGACAGACATATGGCGCGTCCCGGGATATATCCTCAAAGTAGCCTGGCGCCGGGAAAAACGAATATGGATCAAGAACAGCCACATCCCCCTTTTTCAGCCTGGCGTTCCAGTAAGGCTTTTCAATGGTGGCGCCGTAAATCTCCATATTGAGCGCCGTCGAGCTCAACTTCTTCTTTTGCTTCGTGTCCTTCCACCATTTCTTGCCGTATGAAGTCAAAGCCCGGTCCGCTTCATCCTCCTGTCCGTCCATGTCAACCACTTCAAAGACCGGGTTCCGGGCCGTGATATTCGCCCGGGTGCGCTCAACGTTGGCAAAGAAGAGGTTAAGCTCAACCATTTGATTGTTTCTTTTCTGGCTGAAGTGCTTACCCCGGTACAAATCATAGTTGAGTCTCCAGCGGTCCGGCATTCCAAGCCGTTCGCGTTCGTCCCGCGCGGTCTCGAAAAGCTCCCAGACAAACGACGCAACGTCCGGATCGCCTTCCGGTGGCGGGTTCGTCAAGCTCCATTTTTCCTCTACTCTTTTACGCTGTGTCGATGCTTGCATATTTACCCCTTGCAAAGCCGCTTATGATTGACAAACCCGGATCTGCTTTTGAAAGCGGATTCCGGCTTGCCGCATTTTGGACATACATATTCACCATTAACCTGTACTTGTTCGGGCTTTAATGGTTCCACGCCGGTATAAGAATCAGCCATATCGACCGGATCTTGCTTTAAGAGTTTGTCCACAAAGGCTTCCTTCTGCGCCCGAACAGTCATTTTCTCGCCCGGTTCCGCATACAGACAGCCGCACCCCGGACACTCCAAAGATCCGGCACCAGCCCCGTCGTCACGCGGCAAATCCTCCCATCCCCATGACAAGTAAGGTTCTTTTAACCGGCACATTGTCGGATTCGGCGGCCTGTTCGGATCATAGCTATCCGTGGTTTCGTGGTATGCCTGGTTGCAGCCTGGGCAGATAATGTCATACTTCATTATTCATCCTCTGTTTCCAAAATCCCCGCCAGCAGCACCACCGTAAGCATAGAGCAAAGGGCTATGATCTTTATGGCGAGGGTCCATCCCATTTTAAAGCCCCGCGTGATCGTTATACGGTTCCCAGTAGCCGTGAAGCTCATTCTCGCCCGGTGTGGTCGTGTTCGCATCAATAGTGCTGATCCACAGCTTGCCAGTCCCTTCTTCCCACTCGCAGATAGAGTCC
Organism: Desulfobacterales bacterium; assembly: GCA_018399455.1. Classification (GTDB taxonomy): domain Bacteria; phylum Desulfobacterota; class Desulfobacteria; order Desulfobacterales; family Desulfosalsimonadaceae; genus M55B175. The sequence continues at coordinate 43 of JAGYOT010000029.1, read as the reverse complement.
TTAGCCCAGGCGTCATGGCTTCCCGATGGCTGATACCATACCG
>JAGYOT010000289.1 GCA_018399455.1 Desulfobacterales bacterium | reverse complement strand
TCATCGGCCTGGACATGGCCGGCAATCAATTGGTCGTCGGGAACAAAAAGGATCTGTACCGTACTGAATGCCGCATCCGGCATGTCAACTGGATACCGGGACCCTTTGCAAAACCCCTTGCCGTAATGACCAAAATCCGCTACCGGCATGAGCCCGCTGAATCCGAACTCATCCCGATCAACACGACCGAGGCGGTAATCCGGTTTAAACAGCCGCAGCCCGCTATCACCCCGGGGCAGGCAGCGGTCTGCTACCAAAACGATACCGTGGTTGCCGGAGGCTGGATATATGAATAAGCCTTCCCTTGCCACACCCGGCTACCGGATTGTCACGCTGGGCTGCCGGGTCAACCAGTACGAGTCCGAATCCATTGAAGCGGATCTGCAGAAAACCGGCTGGCAGCCGACAAAACCAGGCGTGCCCGCGAATCTCTGTATTGTCAACACTTGTACCGTAACGGCAAAAGCCGCCATGCAATCCCGGCAGGCGTTGCGGCATGCCATCCGCCAGAATCCGGATGCCGTCATGGTCGTCACGGGCTGCTATGTTCAGTCCGAACCAAAGGTTTTCAGCGAAATCCCGGGCGTCCACCTCATTGTCGGAAATACCGAAAAACACAGAATCCCGAAAATCATTTCCACCTTCTCCTTCCTTTACGAATCCCCGCCCCGGCTGCACTGGCAGCAGATCCATTCAATGAAAAGGCTTCCGGAAACCGCCCTACCCGTCACGGACTGCCGGGCGCGGCCTTACCTCAAAATCCAGGACGGATGCGAGGATTTCTGCAGCTACTGCATTGTCCCATACACCCGGGGCCCCAGCAGAAGCCTCCCTCCGGAAACGGTTTTGACACTGATGGAAAAGCTCAGAGACCAGGGCGCCAAAGAGACTGTGCTGACGGGGATTCACCTGGGTCGATACGGCCTGGATCTCTCCCCGGGGACCAGCCTTTACGCGCTTCTCAAACAAATCGTAATTTCGCCGCACACCTGCCGCGTGCGGTTGAGTTCCATTGAGCCCTGCGAAATTTCGCCTGAAATTATCGAGCTGGTCAAACAACGCCCCGTTATCTGTCCCCATTTTCATATTCCCCTTCAAAGCGGGGACGAGCAAATCCTTAAAAAAATGAAGCGTCCGTATTCGCCCGCGCTTTTTGATGAGCTGGTCCGGGCTATCCATGAGAATCTCCCGCATGCCGCCATCGGCGTCGATGTCCTCGTGGGCTTTCCGGGCGAGGATGAGGACGCCTTTGAACATACTTACACCCTTCTCGCTTCGCTTCCGATCGCGTATCTGCATGTGTTCCCTTTTTCCCCGCGACCACCGACCCCGGCCAGCCGTTTTTCCGGACAAGTGGCCGCCCCCGTCATAAAAAACCGATGCGCACGGCTCCGGGATCTCAGCCGGGCCAAACGGCACCACTTTTATCAAACCCAGCTGGGACGAACGGTCGATGTTATTATCGAAGACCGAAGGGATCCGGAAACCGGACGCCTGAAGGCAATCAGCTCAAATTACCTGACCGTGTTGACAGACGCGCCGGATCATTATAGAAATATGCAGGTGAACTGCAGGCTGACCGGACCTGTAGTTTCTGATGGGATACTTGGCCGAATTGCCGGCGGGGCTTAAATGACGGCCCTAACACCGGATCTGACATCACCGGAAAGAAGGGAGGAAAACAAAAAAGACATGAAAAATGCGACACAACCGGCTCGGGTGACGTTTTCAATCTCGGAACTTGCGGATGAACTCGACATCAGCACCCGTGCGATCCGCTTTTATGAAGAAAAAGGTCTGATTCTGCCCGAGCGGACTCAGGGCAACCACCGAATCTATCGAAAACGGGATCGTGCCCGCCTCAAGCTCATCATGAGGGGCAAGCGCCTTGGTTATTCCCTGGATGAAATTGCGGAAATGATCGGCATGGCGGAAACCAACATGGATGAAGTCGAGCAGCTGAAGAAAAGCCTTGCTTACGGGGACAACAAGTTAAAAGAAATCGACAGGCACATGGAGGAATTGCAGATCCTGAAGCATGACCTTCTCGATGTTCGGAAAAAAATCCTCAACCGGCTGGCGGAGATCAAATAGCGCCGCAGTACCGGAAGTCGGCTGGCTTTTTTACCGGCCATCCCCGTTAAAGCCCGGTTCCCACTTCCCCGGCGGTCATGCAAAGGCGGCAAGATTGAAAAACTTAAGGGTTTCCTTGGCCTCCTTCACATACCGTTTCCGGTCCACCCCCATCATGGGCCGGAAAAAATTCTCTCCGGAAACAAAATTGTGGATTCCGTTCATGATAAAAAGCACCTTCATTTTAGCATCCAGGGGTGCGTTATGGCGATCCTTGCTCAGCGCCATGGAATAAGCGATATCCGATACAAACTCCGGAACCTGGAAATCCAGTTGGCTGCTGTGCCGGGTTTTGGTGAAATACCGGAACAGGGTAAGATTGGAGATCTCCGGGTTTTCGAAAAAATAATCGGCCATTTCGTCAATTGCGATTTCAATCCGCTCCGCAAGCGGAAGGCCGCAAACCTTGGCTTCAACCTCGACCAGTTTATTCCCCAGACCTTCGTTGATATCCCGGATCACGGCCTCATACAAATCCCCTTTTTCTCCCCAGTGATAATAGAGCGTTGAAATATCAATATCCACGGCCTTTGCAATCATACGGGTGGTGGTGCCGTGGAAGCCGTATTGCCCGAACAGTTTACGGGCGGCGTTTAATATCCGGGCTTTCATTGAATCCGGATTCTGCCTGGCTTTTTCCAGAGATGATGCCATTGGCGTTTATCTGCTCCCTCCTGAGTTGAGTCTTGCGTAGGGGTCTACAAGGCCCCTTCAGCCTTGAGTGCATCGATTTCGGCTTCCGTATATCCATATCCCGACAGCACATCCCGGGTGTTTTCCCCGAATTCCGGCGGCGGCCGGCGGATGCTGCCAGGCGTATGGCTGAGCTTTATAGGCGGGCCTATGGCCTTTCGGGTTTTGCCGTCCGGGTAGGCCAGCTCCACCAGCATTCCGCGTGCCTCAAAAAGCTCTGAAGAAAGGGCCTCATTGAGTGTCTTCACCGGCGCCCAGCAGATTTCCAGCCCCTCCAGCAGGGTTTCCCATTCCGCCAAGGATTTTTCCATGAAGCGCTTGCGCATGAAGTCCTTGATTTCCTCCCTGCGGGCGTCATTGTACTGCAGGGGGCCGTATTCCGGCACCTCAAAAAAATCGCACAGCTTCTGCCAGAAGCGCAGTTCCACCGCACCGATGGACAAATACCGATGATCGGCGGTCTCATATGTATTATAGCAGGCATAGCGGTGAGAGAGCATGGCATCGGAACGGGTAATGGGATGTCCGGTCACCTCCTGTAAATGGGCGGCAAGTGTCATAAGGCTGAAAGAGCCGTCCGTCATGGAGATATCGATATATTGCCCCCCGCCTGTACGATTTCGCGCATGAAGCGCCATTAAAATACCGATTGCGGCGTTTAAACCGCCGCCGGCCACGTCCGCGATCTGTATTCCCGGTATGCTGGGGGCATGACCCTTCTCCCCGATTACATCCAGCACACCGGCAATGCTCAAATAATTCACATCATGGCCCACATAACCGACATAGGGTCCTGTCTGTCCATATCCGGTAATCGAACAGTAAATGATTTTCGGATTCACTGCGGCCACGGCATCATAGTCCACGCCCAGACGCCTGGTAACGCCCGGCCGAAAACCCTCCAGCACCACATCCGCTGTTTCCGCCATGCGGAAAAACACC
>JAGYOT010000288.1 GCA_018399455.1 Desulfobacterales bacterium | reverse complement strand
AGGTGGTCCCGGACGAACGGCGGCCGGCATAGAACTTTTCCTGCTCCGGCAGCTTCACCCCGCTGCAGTTCACTACCCAGACAAGCGGCACGTTTAAACGTCGCGCCAGATCCGTCACCCTCAGGATATTTTCCGGCTGCCCCGGCACCCAGGCACCGGCCAGATACTTGTTGTCAAAGCCGATCACAACGGCCCACCGGCCGTTTATCCGGCCCAGGCCGTCCACCACATTGGTGGTGCAGTCAACGTTTTCCCCCGGGTTATAGAGCATATGAAGCGGTCGCCAGGTATCCTCATCCACCAGCCGCGCAAGGCGCTGCCAGATGGTCAGCTGCCCGCGGGCATTGATTTTTTCCTCCGGCAGGCCAAACGCCTTGACCGATGCTTTGGCCTCCCGGATCATTCCTTCTTCCTCTTTCAGTTGATTCACATTGTCCAGGCTCCGCTGTTTGGCTTTATCCCTCAGCGCCTTTCCTATCGGTGTCATCTGTTTGAAGTATTGATGCATAAAACCTCGCTGTCTTAAGCGTTGGTGGGGTTCGGTTAACCCCCTGATCCAGATTCAAGACGGACAGCCTGTTTTCCCCTTCCCTGCTGACTTTGCTGGGGTAGCGGGAAGGCGTTGGGGGCTGCCCCGGGCACGGTCCGGGGCTATGGCTAGTAAAGGACAAGCAACAGATCGTCTTCTTCAACCGAATCGCCGGGTTTGACTTTAATTTCTTTTACCTTGCCATCAACTGATGCATATACCGAGGTCTCCATTTTCAATGCTTCAAGAACCATGACCTCGTCGTCTTCTTCAACTGCGTCCCCCTCCCCGACGGTTATGCTCACAACTTTGCCCGCAAGCGGCGCCTTGATTTCTGCTGCCATCAGTCATTCTCCCTTATTTATCCCGGTTAGCTTTTCGAATACCCAACTGGTCCTGTGCAATGATCATTTTGCAAATATTGGCAGAGCCTTCCACCATGTAGTAGGTTGGCATATCCCGGAATAGCCGCTCCACCGGATATTCAGTGGAATAGCCGTATGCGCCCAGGATCCGCATGGCGAAACCGGCGGCCTTGTTGGCGACCTCACCGGCCAGATACTTGGCGTGGGCCACGTCCAGGCCATTGTTTAGTTTTCCCTGATCCTTGTTGTAAGCGGCTTTATAAACGATCAGACGGGCCGCTTCGATTTCAGCGGACAACTGCCCGATCATTTCCTGATTCATCTGAAACTCGCCTATGGGCCTGGAGAATTGCTTTCGCTGCCTGCAGTATTTGAGGATCTCATCAAGACAGGCCTGGGCCAGTCCCACACCGCCGGCTGCCGCGGAAAGCCGGGTCTGATTCAGCGAGCTGAAAACAATTTTTGCGCCGTCGCCCGGGCTGCCAAGAATGTTTTGCTTTGGTACTCGTGTATGATCCAAAAACACTTCACCCGTGGGTGAGCAGTGCGAGCCCATCTTATCCAGTTTCGACGTCGTCACTCCGTTAAAGTTTTTGGGTTCGATGACAAAGGCGGAGAGCCCCCTGGACCGCTTGGCTTTATCCGTATAGGCATAGTAGATAAGCACATCAGCCAGGTGCGCGTTGGAAATCCAGGTCTTGTTTCCGTTCAGGATCCAGTGGTCGCCCATATCCTCGGCCGTGGATGAAAGGCCCATCACGTCCGAGCCGGCATCCGGCTCCGTTATGCCGAAACCGCCCACATACTCGGCCGCCACCAGCTTGGGAATGTATTTTTTCTTCAACGCCTCATTGCCGTAGCGATAGATGGTATAGGCGCATCCCAGTTCCTGCATGTTGACCTGGACGCGAAGCGAGCTGGCCGCCCGGGCGATCTCTTCGGTTACAATGGCGGAGGCTACGAACCCCATACCTTCACCGCCGTATTCCTCCGGGATTACAGTGCCGAAGAAGCCGAGTTCTCCCATCGGCTTAATCGCTTCCTGATACGGGAAATAATGTTGCTGATCCCATTCGGAAAGATGCGGAACGAGCTGCTTGGCGGCAAATTCCCGCACTGATTTCCGAAGCATTTCCTGCTCTTTGGTCCATGAAAAATCCATAACGCCGTCTTTTCCTTTCTGGTACTGCATGATCCTTATTCCTGCCGATAACCCCTTAGTAGCCCAGAATACCCGGCAGAAATGTAATTATCGGCGGAAAAATCATGCATAATACAATTGTAATGATATCTATTGCGATAAAAGGCAGCGCTGCATAAAACAGCCGTTTCATGTCTATTTCCTGCCTTAAGCCCTTGACGATATAGAGGTTAAGCCCCATGGGCGGGGAAATGTTGCCGGCGCACATATTAATGGTCATCAGGACCCCGAACCAGAGCAGATCGATGTTAAGCGCCTGGAGAATAGGCAGAATGAGCGGCGTGGTCATCATCACTATCGCCGCCGGATCCAAAAACATCCCCATACACAAAAACCCCAGCATCATGATAAACACAATCGACCAGACAGGCAGAGGCAGGCCAACAATCCAGGCGCTGAGCTGAGCAGCACAACCTGAATAAATGATCACATACCCAAAAGAGGTGGCGCCGATGATGATCCAGCCGATCATGGATGTGGTCCGAACCGTATGCCTGACCGCCTTGCGAACCAGATCCAAAGAGAGTTTCTTCCTTGACAAAGCGATCAAAAATACTGCCAAAGCTGAGACCGCGCTTGCTTCCGTAGGCGTTGCCACTCCTGTATAGATTGTCCCCAAAAGCAGGACGATAACCAGCAGCAGGCTCCACACCTTCCATATGGATTTAAATTTCTCGGACCAGGAAAAACGGACATCATCTCTCGGTGCCATGGCGGGCCTGAGCCTCACCAAGACACCGATATAGATAACAGCAAGCAGCGCCATGAGCGCCCCCGGGATCATGCCTCCCGCAAACAGGGCACCGATTGATTTTTGTGAGAGCGTCCCGAAGAGAATAAGTATGACACTGGGAGGAATCAGGATTGACATGGCCCCGGAAAACGCCACAATAGCGCCGGCAAATCCCTGATCATAGCCACGGTCGGTCATTTCCGGCAGTGAGACCAAACCGACCGTCGCCGTGCCCGCCGTACTCGCACCGCACACCGCACCGAATATGGCGCCAAAGACTGTACTGGTGATGCCCACCCCACCGGGCATACGACGAAGAAACCTGTCCGCCACATCATAGGTCTCGGTGCCCATCCGGCTGATCATGACCAGCTCGGCCATAAAGATAAACAAGGGAATGCAGACAAGGGTAAAGGAATTCATATGGCCATAACCGGCCAAGGCCACCCCATACATGCCGGATGTTCCCGGCCAAAGAAACAATGCACTGATAATACTTAAAAAACCAAGTGAAAAGGCGACCGGCAGCCCAAGCACCAGCAACAGGGTTAAGGAGGCAATTAAAATACCCAGTATCAAATACCATTCCATCGTGTTATCCTCCTACGTTGCCCAATTTTCGAAAACTACGGATTATCTTGAACAAGAATTCCAAAAAAAGAAAAAACCCGCCGAGAACCAGAAGTATCCGCATCGGCCACAACGGCCAGGCCAGATACTGGGTGCTGCGCATCCCCCCTTCCAGGGCTTCATAAGTAAAGCGCCAGGATTGCCAGGTAAAAATCAGCAGGTAGAGGCACGCCATCAGAGCTGTCAGAATTTCCACGACGGCCTGCTTGCGCTGCGACAGAGTGCGGACCAGGATATCGACATTGACGTGCCCACCGGCCGGCAATGTCCACGGAGCACTGAGAAAGACGACCAGGACCAACATGTATGTG
>JAGYOT010000287.1 GCA_018399455.1 Desulfobacterales bacterium | reverse complement strand
CCCGGCTGCCCTCATATCAGCTTCAGCCAATTCGCCGGTCGGGTCAATGCCCTGCCGGCAGGATTCAATCAAGCGCGCTTTCAGATCATACCCGATGGTTCTAAACTGACGTCCAAAGGCAACCGCCACCGGCAGCCCTACATAGCCCAAACCAATTAGGGCAATCGTCTTGTCCTTTAGTCCCTTCATCAAATATAGCCTTTCTTTCCCAGAAACAATAGAATCTCCTGAGCCGCCTCGACCGGGGTCATATCCGTGGTATCAAGTCTAATTTCAGGGTTTTCAGGGGCTTCGTAGGGGTCGTCAACCCCGGTAAACCCCTTGATCAGGCCGGCCCGGGCCTTGGCATACATGCCTTTGCGGTCCCGCTTTTCACACTCCTGGATAGGGGTGGATACATGCACCTCGATGAAACCGCCGTATTCCTCGATCACCGCCCGGATTTCATCACGGGTATAGTGGTAAGGGGCAATCGGCGCACAAATGGCAATCCCGCGGTTTTTAGTGATTTCGCTGGCCACAAAACCGATTCGCAGCACGTTAATATCCCGGTGCTCCTTGCTGAATGAGAGCTCGCTGGACAGGTTACGGCGGACAATGTCCCCGTCGAGCAGGGTGACGGGGCGATCGCCGATTTCCAGGAACTTGGAGTAAACCACCTTGGCGATGGTGGATTTTCCCGCTCCGGAAAGCCCGGTTAAAAAAACGGTAAACCCCTGGCGCCGCGGCGGCGGATAGGCCTTCTGCAGCTCGTCGACCACATCCTGAAAGGTCGCCCAGTCCGGAATGCGCCGTCCCTCACGGATCCGCTGCCGAATATCAGCGCCGGTGAGCGATATTCTCTGGGATCCTTCCGGCACCTGATCCACGGACCGGTACTCGTCTTCAAACGGAAGATACACCATTTCCTCAAACGGGATGATCTCCACCCCGATTTCATCGCTTAGCTCTGTTGCCAGGCTTCTTGCCCGGTCAGACTCATAAAAAGCCTCCCCGTTTTTAGCCGGCCCCGGACTGGCGTGATCATGGCCGACAACAAAATGGGTGCAGCCGTAGTTTTTCGCAATAATGGCGCCTAAAACCGCATCCCGCGGTCCGGACAGCCGCATGGCAAGCGGAAGCAGGGACAGTACATGGGAGTCCGGCGGATAATGCCGGGCCACCGCCCGATAGCACCGAACCCGGGTATAATGATCAAAATCACCGGGCCGGGTCATCCCGGCCACCGGAAGCAGCAGCAGATTGGCCCGGGCCTGACGCATGGCCTTGGTTGTCATTTCGAACTGAGGCCGGTGCAGGGGATTTCGCGTCTGAAAACCTACCACCCGCTGCCAGCCGAGCTTGGTATAAATGTTTCGGACCTCCTGCGGCGGCATCCGAAGCTGCTTGAAGTCAAAGTGAAGCGGCAGGCTGATGACTTCCAGCTGGCCGCCGAGATAATAGTCGCCGGACTTGTTAAACAGGTACGTCACACCGGGATGACTGATATCCATGGTCTCAAACACCCGCATGGCCTCCTTTTTACGATCCACCGGCCAGATATCCTCCACGTGCATCACCGCCAGCATGAAGCCCTCGGGATCTCTTACGGCCACCGACTGGCCGGCCTCCAGATTCATGGCCACGGATTCGCCAACATCCAGGCAGATAGGGATCGGCCACAGAAGCTGGTTTTGAAGCCGCATCCGATCCAGTACCGACTCGTAATCCGAGCGCACCATGAACCCCTCCAGAGGGGAGAACGCGCCGGTGGCCAGAAGCTCGAGGTCACAGAGCTGCCTGTCGTTTAGCACCACATCCGGCAGATCATGGGCAATGGTTTTCAAGAGCTCGGCCCGCTCATCATCGACGACCAGATTGACCAGGCCGCCGCCGTGCGCTTCAAAAGGGATGTCACTCATGCCACGGTCCTCTTATTCATCCCGCCCGTTGGTCACAATAAACCACGGGTTCTTCAGGTTTTCCTTGTTGTAAAGAAGATTCTCGCCCGTATCATGGCGAAACACCCGGGCCCCTGCTGCCCGGGCAATGACATCGCCCGCCGCGGTATCCCACTCCATGGTGGGGCCGAAACGGGGATAAATATCCGCACTGCCCTCGGCAATCCGGCAGAATTTGAGCGAGCTGCCGGCTGCAACGAATTCGACATTGCCGACCACCCGCTTTTTTTCATCGACAAACTGTTCAACCTCGTGGGTTAAATGCGAACGGCTTCCCACAATCGTATAGGGGCGGGAAGCGTCTGCATCCACGGAGATAGCAGCCGCCGAATCCATTAACCCCTCCATGGGGAGGCTTTCAATGGCCGCCGGATCATCAAGATCAACGCGCCATGCCCCCGTACCCCCCTCTTTGGCATAATGGATGGCGTAATAGAGCCGAGACCAGACAGGCACATAAATCACCCCCATCACCGGCATCCGTTTTTTTACCATAGCAATATTGATGGTAAACTCCCCGTTTCGTTTAACAAACTCCTTGGTCCCGTCCAAAGGATCGACAATCCAAAGCGTCTCCCAATTTTTTCGCTCTGAATAGGCAATATCCGCACCTTCCTCGCTTAACACCGGGATACCGGTTTTTTCCAAAAACCCTTGAATGATGGCATGCGCCCTTGTGTCCGCCAACGTCAGGGGGGAGTGATCCGATTTTTCCACCACCGAGAAATCCTGGCGATAAACCTCCAGGGCCGCGTTGCCGGCCGTCACCGCTGCCTTTAGAATCATGGGCATAAATTTACGCATGATCGTTTCCTTGCTGTTTTGCAGCTTTCGAGGAAAAAAACAAAATACCTTTTTTTCAGGCTGAAATTTCAATCCGAACTTAAACTGGATCTAGATCAAAAGTTATGCTAATATTAATATTTGTTGGAGTTCATATCACACTATCGAGGAAAGTCAAAGATGGATTCATCACCTGAGCAAAGATTTAACACGGTCTACAGCGGCTCGGGCTGCTACTACGGTCTCGAAGTGCGGCCTGAGTTCTCCGGATACTTTGACAAACGCGATATCAATGGGCTGGCCGCCCTGGATCTCGGCTGCGGGGAGGGTCGATATGCCCTGTTTTTGGCGGCGAAAGGCTGTCACGTCACCGCAGTGGACTGCTCGCAGGCAGGTCTTTCAAAGCTTAAGACAATGGCTGCTGAAAAATGCCTGCCGATCACCCCATGCATGATGGATATTGCCACGTTTGAATTCCCGGAAGCAGCATTTGATATTATCGTGGCCGCAACCATCCTGGATCATCTTTCCGGGGACTTGCGGAGGCGCACCATCAGTGGAATCAAATCCGCCCTTAAACCAGGCGGAGTGCTTTACGCCAATGCATTCACCGTCGCGGACCCGGGCTTTAAACTGGCCAGATTAAGCAGCCGGCAGGCATCAAGGGCCGGGGTGAGCGAAACAGCGGAATGCATGGCCCACTATTTTGACAGGGAAGAGTTGAAGGCCGTTTTCGCCGATCTTTCCATTATCGATTACTATGAAGCCGTGGAGCCGGACCATTCCCACGGTCGTCCACACTATCACGGATGGGCCTGCCTGCTGGCAAAAAAGCGCGCTGCAGCGCGTTAACAGCTGCAAGGGGAGAGGTTTCATATCCGCCCGCGGAAGGAGAGCCTGCCGGGCAAAGCCCGGCAATGGCATCAACAAAAAAGAGCGCCGGAAGATAAAGGCGGATGTCCTTCTTTATTCAGACTTCCTGTACCTTCCGGCTTATGCTTCTAAATAACTTCGGGAAGTCAGGAGCCAGTAGGCAGAAGTCAGAATAAAAAA
>JAGYOT010000286.1 GCA_018399455.1 Desulfobacterales bacterium | reverse complement strand
GTTCGAGTCGCGCCGGGGGCACCAATAAAATCCGTTGGGGGCGATAACCAGGGGATCCTGATAAACATTCACGGTGCCGGCGTTTATTGTGCCGCCGCCGCCGGGAAAGCGCGTTGCAGGATACGATGTCCTTGAGATGAACCGGACGCCAGCCGGGTTTTTGGTGCCTGACCGGCATGGCATCACCCATTTGCGGCAGGAGCGTCCCCCTATTCCAGAAGCAGCTGCAAAACCGGAGTGAGGCAAGGAGCGGAAGGGTCCTCCCGCTGGGCATAATCCGGTTCGATGCCCACGACAATGACCTGATCGTATGCATCCCAGGTCCAGGAACCGGCCGAAAAATCGCTGGTCACTTCGTAATAGGCGTTCTCACAGCCGTTCCAGCCCATGTTCAAGTGCACTTTATCGGTTTCTCCAGTGAAGCGGGCCTGCCTTGCCAGATAATGCACAAGGGATTCGCTTTCGGCTTCGCCGGCGGGCTGGATCATATAGAAAATCGCACCCTGCCGCCGGGCGGATAACTCCAGGCTCGGGGGGCTGCGGGCTGCTCCCCGCGATCCGGGGCCCGGGTGAGGTCTTCTCGGCTATATTCAAGTGCATGCCCCTGATTTTTTAATACCGGGCAAACTCCCGCTTGGCGGCAAAAAATGGGCCGTAATTTTCTGTTAATGTGAAAAACGTGCCGTTTATTGGATTAACGCAAGAACCTGATCGAGGTCCACGAGATCTCCGGCAAACTGGTCCCGATGCTCGAAACGAAGCTTTTCGCCGGGGCCGATCAAGAAAAGGCCTCCTTGCTGCCAGTGATCTCCGGCACCCGAACTCTGGCGGAAGCCATCTTTTATTGCGCCAATGCCGCGCAAAATCGACGCAGGCCCCAGGGAGCGCCAGATACCGCGTTTGAGTTTGAAAGCGTAATATGCCGCAAGGTCCTGACTCACATAAATTTCCCCTTTAAATCCGAATTCTTCAACAAAAGCCTGAGCCTGATCAGGGCTGCCGCTTCCAACGGCAACCTGTGAGATACCGGCTTTATCGAATTGACCCTTGACAGCCATCAGGGCAGCCACCTGCTGCTTGGCAAAGATTCAACCGAAATGGCGGAGAAAAGATAGCATTATCGGGCGATTGGCCCACAGGGATGCCAGCTCTATTGAATCGCTCTTAAAATCTTTGACTGCTACTCCGGCTAAACGAGGCCTTAACTCATCGTAGACCATCCTGCCCTCCTTCTGCTCAATGTGAATATTCACAGCTTCCACCTGACAACCGCGACCTTGCAGGCCAAGCACCTGAGTGGTCTTTGTAAAACCGGTTTATTTTGTCGCAATGCTTACAATAACAGGAATATACATGTTTTTATATATATTTATAGAATCCCATCTATTCTGTTGTCCATTTTAATATTTTTTGGTACATGTTTTCTCCGCCACTTAAAAGGCCAGGCCGACTTGATTGCAATTAATGAAAATCTTATGAAAAAGGGACATGCTTTCCGTTGTCTTCATCGCATTTTCCGCGCTCTGAAACGGTCCGAAAGCGCATCCGGGACGGCTTGACCCACGGTGGTGAAACTCCGTTAAATAATAAGGATAATCAGAAATGGAAGAAACCGGCATCTCAGAGGCGATAAACGAATTAAACAACAAGATCACATCAATTCAGGCAGTGCAACATCTGCTTTTAACTGTCTTAATCGGAAGCTCCGAGCCTCTTAAAGAACGAATCAAGGTCGCAATTAACGAAATGCTGAAACATAAAGATTTCTTAAACCTGCAAGATGACATGATTGGCTATCTTCAAGACATCCTCGATATTGCGGATCATTCGGATTCCCTGAAAAACGGCAGAAAAGCGCCTTCCCTGTTTGAAATCATCCAAGGAGGGAAACAGGACACAAGAAGCAATCAATAGTGTCTATCTTTTCCTTTAAGCATAAAGCCGCGTGGTTTGAAGACAGTCGCGTATTCGGTTGTTCATGATTATGTTAATTACAAAAATGGATAGTTATTTATCCCTTTTACATCTTTTTGTGCAGGTTGGTAAATTGCATGCCTCCTAAACCCACATATGCCGAGATTGAAGAAAAAGTCAGGGCCCTTGAGCAGGAAAAGGCTCTATCTCAAGGGAAGGAAAAGATCGATCTGGCGCTTCAGGCGGCCAGCATGGGAGTTTGGGAGTGGCATGCAGAAACCGGCCGGCTGATTTTGTCCGAAGCCCATGCCAGGCTGTTTGGCATGACTTTAGAAGACTTCAGCGGAACGATTGAGGATATTAAGGCTTGCGTCCATCCAGAGGACATTCCTTTATGCCGCAAGTTTCTTGAGAAGGTCGTAGCCGCCGGGACAAAACAAGACGGAGTCACCTATCGCGTCAGGCATCGGGACGGTTCCTGGCGCTGGCATATTTCCAACGGGGCGCCTATGAGGGATCCGGCCGGGAATTTAACCGGCTATGTCGGCATTGCCCGGGATATCACGGAAAACAAGCAGGCGGAAGAGGCTCTCAGAGAACGTGAGGAAAAATACCGGCTCCTTTTTGAGAAGGTCAATGATGCAATGGCCTTTAAGGGAAAAGCCATACTGCAGTCCATGGTCCGGGACGTCAGTGATCGGAAGCAGAACGAAGCTAAACGGGCAGAATTCGAAAGTCTTCTAAACAGTACGCTCGATGCCGTTGACAGCCTGCTCATGGTGATTGACAAAAATCTGCGTATCGTCCTATGCAACTGGAAAGATCATGAATGGGTTCCTGCCGAAGAGCGGGGGAAAATGCCCTACTGCTACAAGGCGATAAAAGGCCTGGAGATCCCCTGTGAAAATTGTCCCGCGCTGGAGACATTTAAGGATGGCAAGCCCAAATGCCATGAAGACCGCAATCCTTTGGACGGAAGTTACAAACAGGTCAGTATCGTCCCCATATTCGACGAAAAAGGCAAAGTTGAATATGTGCTGGAGAATGTAAGGGATGTCACCGCATTTAAACAGGCCCTGACGAGTCTGATCATCAATGCCTGGGAAGCCACAGGGGATTCAGACGGCAATGTAATCCTTCGAACCCGTATCGTGAATGTTTCTGATATTGAGGGAAATAGGTTTTATCCACCTGACTGGGAGCCAAAAGAAGATGTTTACGCTTCCATTGAAGTCTCGGACCAGGGCTGTGGCATCCGCGAAGAACATTTTGACAAAATTTTTGACCCCTTCTTTTCAACCAAGTTGACCGGACGCGGGCTTGGCCTTTCCACTGTGCTCGGGACGATAAAGGCCGGCAACGGCAGCCTGGAGGTTGTCAGCCGGACCGGCCGGGGCACGACCTTCCGGATTTTTCTACCCGTTGAAAAGAATCAACAGCAACATTTACACGGGGCATCGACTAAAAAGAAGCATGCCGGCAAACCGGACACCGTCCTTTTGGTCGAGGATCATGAAGAGGTGCGCCGGATGACCAGAGACCAGCTCCGGCATCTTGGGTATACAGTAATTGATGTTTCCGGAGGACATGAGGCAATCGAGGTAATCCGGGAAAACATAAGCGCGGTTGACTGTGTCATTACCGATTTATCAATGCCAGGAATGGATGGATGGGAAACCATTGCCGCCATCAAGCAGATGGCTCCCGGGATTCCGGTAATTCTTGCCAGCGGATATAACGAAGCGCAAGTTATTGACAATCGTTATTCCCACCAACCGGATGCCTTTTTACAGAAACCCTACCAAATGTCTGAATTAAAGGCCTCTCTGAATAACCTCAAAAAATAACAAAAATTTTCTCTGCATCAAATTTGATGAACTC
>JAGYOT010000285.1 GCA_018399455.1 Desulfobacterales bacterium | reverse complement strand
ATGAAACGTTCGTTAAACAGGTCTCCGCACAGCGTTTGCCTTCATCATAGCATGAGCGGGGGCCTATGGGGTTTGTGTTTCCCCAGTAATCCTCCGACTGCGGATGGACAGCAGGATCGCCGTATACCTCGCTTGTGGAGGCCTGAAGGATTTTCGCTTTGAGCCGCTTGGCGAGCCCCAGCATGTTAATTGCACCGTGTACGATTGTTTTCACCGTCTGCACCGGATCAAGCTGGTAGTGTATAGGAGATGCGGCAGAAGCGAGGTTATAGATTTCGTCGACTTCCACATAAAAAGGAAATGTTATGTCATGGCGCTGCAGTTCAAAATAGGGGATGTTGAGCAAATGAGCGATATTGGCTTTACGGCTTGTAAAAAAATTATCCGCACAGATCACTTCATGGCCTTCGCTTAACAAACGCTCGCAGAGATGAGAGCCTATAAATCCGGCGCCGCCCGTGACAAGGATCCGTTTTTTACTGAATCTACCGATTGACATATGCAGTATATCCTCGTTGTTTGATTAAAAACGGTTTAAAACGGATATACTGCATATCCTGATAAAAAACAAGCAAGGCTGAAGAGCCCTGCTTGCAGGAAATCAGGCCGGGATCGGGGCATTGGACGCAAACAGGCAGTCTGTGTTGAAACTAGGCGCATTTCCAATATTTCAAGCTAACCCGGTTCAGGTAATCACCCACAGGGCGCCGCTGTCCAGATGCGTCAGCAGATAGTGGGAGACGCTTCCCATGAAAAACCGTTTATTAATACCCCTTTTCCCGACAACCAGGGAGCCATAGTCGCCGCTTCTGAATTCCTCGGCAATCGCCTTGCCGATATTGACTTTGGCCGGCTGGGTTCGGACTTTTACCCTGTCTTGTTCAAGCCCCTTTTGCTTCAATTTGCTCCGGGCAGTGCTCACAAAATTGTCAATGCATTGCCGATCGGCTTTCTCAATAATCCGGCCAACTGATGCCTCTCCTTCTCCAGGAGCTTCCGTTTCAGTAAAGTCCACCCCGCAGGAGTCTACCAGCGAGGCCTGGACATGAAACAGGGTAAGGTCAACGTCCGGCTTCTCCCTTATCATTTCAAGCAGATAATCCATAGCCTTGACGGAATCGACGGAACCGTCAACGGCAAGGAGAATGTTTTTTGACGTGACTTCCCCATTGACCATCCATACCGGAATCCCGGCGCTGTGTTCGATGACATTTTTACTTGTGCTGCCTAAAAAGGTATCCTGGATTTTTGAAAGCCCGCGACGGCCGATAATAATGGCATCCGCCAACACCTTCTCCGCCTCCCACAGGATATCCCTGGCTGCCCCCTCCCGGCGCGGCTGGGTAAGCATCTGTATTTTTTCTTCCGGCACCTTGAGGTTCATCAAATCCTTCTTGCGCCGCTGCAGAATATCGTTTCCCAGGGTTTCGTTCTTTTCTTTGAGCTGTTTGAGTTTTTTCATGGCTGAGGTATCGGTTTTCGACTCTTCTATCAGGTAATCAGAGATGGTCGGCTGGACATAAAAAAGCAGGTAATCCGCATCCTGCAGGATCGGAGCCATCATCGCCATATACTGCATGGCATAAGTGGAATGTAAGGAACCGTCCACCGGCAAAAAAAACTTTTTCATCATGTCACTCCTTCTCTTGATTGATCACATTACAAATCCATTCCCGGGCCGACGGGCCTGGCTGAGCCCCACGATGGCTTATTCAAAATAAACCGGGAACCTCCTGTTCTCTATTTTATACTAAGCATGATCGATTTCAAATCAAAGGACTCTTTCATTTCATGCATCAAAACATGCCATTCTCAATAATTTTAAAAAGCATTGCAGCAATCCGGGCAACCATAGACAGGATCAACTGGCGATTACGGCTTTACATACAATTCCAATGGGCTTATAGTTTTTTAGGGCCCGACTGCTCGAGCCATTTGTCCGGTCATGTATTCGGTCATGTATTCGCAAAACCCGGTTTTGGCAGCATCTGTAATCTTCGCCGAATTTGGGCAATTTTGTATCAAGTGGTTTAAAAAATCATGGGCAAAAACATTTCCAGCCATGATATTTCAGATCTTGTCGCACGCTGGCTGCCTGATCACACCAAACCGCCCCGCATCTTTACCGATACCACGGAGTTTTTCCAGCTCCAATACGGGGACGTAATTATTATGCAAGAAACCCCGTATCTTATACGTCAGAATGCGAAAGAGGGCCGTCTGGGGCTGGATGAAGAAGTAAAATACTGGGTCAAACGGGCGATCGATCTATATACGCATCAGAGAAAAATAATCAAGCTGGAATTTCACGAAAAATTCAATTCTACAATCGGGGGGTTGTCTTTTGAATGCTTCCGCAGCCCGCGCAAAGAAGCCCGGATTCTTGAGCTTACCGCAGAGCATCCGGATTTCATGCACGGCGTCTCCATCCTTGATGACAAAAAAAATATCGTCCGCATCATTGACTTTATCAGCGGTCCGACTATCGGCAGTTTAGTTGAAAACGTCCCGGACGATCACGAAACCTATTTTTATGAACAATTTCCGGAAATCCTGACAAATTTTATGGAGTGCATCAAAGCCATCGGGTTTTTGCATGAGAATTACGAAAAACACGGGGACATCAGGAGGGACCATATCATCATTGACCGCGGAACCGGCCGGTACCGCTGGATCGATTTTGACTATAATTACCGCCACAGAGAGAACATATACGGGTACGACCTCTTCGGTCTAGGCAATATCCTGATCTTTCTGGCAGGTCGGGGCGATGTCATGCTCCCTGTCCTGAAAGACCGGAATCCCGGGCTGTTAAATCGTTTAACCAAAGAGGATTTAAACATCGGCTTCGGCAACCGGGTGGCCAATCTCAAAAAGGCCTTTCCTTACCTGCCGGAATCGCTCAACCGCATTTTACTTCACTTTTCAAAAGGCAGCAACTGGTTCTACGAAAACACTTCCCAGCTTCTGGGAGATCTTGAAGAATTCAGAAGCCGATCTAACCTGCGGGCCGATACCGGCGCCTGAGTTCAGCATGGGGTTCAAGAATTATTCCGGCCATGCGCTTTTTTTGGATAAAGGAGGCTCAATCGCATGAAGGCATACAATCGCAATATCCTGTTGGCTGTTGATGAATCAGAGAACTCACGCCGTGCGGTTTCCTACGTGGCCCAGATGCTCGGCGGGTTTCAGGGCTTTAAAATTATGCTCCTCCATGTGATTCAGCCGCCTGAAGAAGATTATTTTGCCACAGAAGAGGAAAAGGGGGCCTATTATCAGGAGTACAAAAAGAATATCGGACAGAAGCTGGATGAATACCGGCAGATTCTTATAGATAGCGGATTTACGGCCTCTGACATTTCAATTCACTCCCCGGAGCGTTATTGCCCGTCCATGGGCGAATGTATTCTCTCTGAACAGAGCCAGGCTAAATTCAGCACCATTGTCATCGGAAGAAAAGGGCTTTCCCGCAAAGAGGAATTCCTTTTCGGCAGTGTTTCGGATAAAATCGTAAAACACGCCAACGACTGTACGGTCTGGGTCGTTGAATAAAAGTTCGATCGCTCTGCACAACCGCTTAACGCACGGCTACCCCGCGTTTTTTCAGATAAGCCTTTAACTCTCCGATATCAATAATACCAAAATGGAAGACGGATGCGGCAAGCAGGATGGTGGCGCCGGCTTGCGCAGCTTCGTAGAAATGCTCCAGGCTGCCGGCACCGCCGGAGGCCACGATCTCAGCGGACACGATCTGCCTCATCGCCCGTATTACAGGCAGGTCATAACCGGTCCGGGAGCCGT
>JAGYOT010000284.1 GCA_018399455.1 Desulfobacterales bacterium | reverse complement strand
ACTCCTGCAATAGGAGGGGAAACTCGGGAGCTGTTGCCGGGATCAGGGCTTGAATTCATTGTCGAATCTGATTTCTGCCGGCCGGGGTGGAAGCGGGGTGTGATGCTTTTTCGCGTCTTTTAAAAGGGCTTTGGCGTCCGGATCCACCCACCAGTAAACCAGGGCGCTGGATTCATTGCCGTATTTGGACAGCACCGTATCCGGCATGCCGAACTGGTTCCAGTAAAGAAGCCGCGTATACCCGATGTTCCAGAGCAGGACATAAGGGGAATCGTCATAGATCAGCTGATCGATTTGGCGGCAGATCGCATTTCTTTTTTCAATATCAAAAATCGTCTTCTGTTTCTCGATCAGCGCATCCACCGCATCGCTGGTAAAGCCGGTAATATTGTTGCCGCCTTTCCGCTGCGCTTCGGCCGATGCCCACATGCTTTCCGGGTCCTTGAACACCCCGGCACTCCAGGCCGCCCAGGTCATCTGGAAGTTGTATTCCTCCATGTCGCGCGCCCATGCGGCCCAGTCTTTCCGGTCAACAACCATCTCGATGCCCACATCCTTTAAATCCTCCGCATAAATGCTCAGGAATTTGTCGGCCGAGGCATCTCTGGAGAGAAACTTAAATGAGAGCCTGCGGCCGTTTTTCTCCAGGTACCCGGTATCCGGATTGACCCGCCAGCCGGCCTCCTTTAGAAGGGTTCTGGCCTTTTGCGTGTTCATCTCAATCAGGGGGTTGGGGCAGGGATGCGCGGCAGAGTAAAGGTCTTCGAAATAGGAGCGATGAAGAAAATACTGGTTGTACATGAGGGTCCGGTTCATTTTACGCCGGTCCAGGAGGTAGGCCATGGCTTTTCGCACCCGGAGATCAGCAAAGGGCGGACGCCGCATGTTCATGGCAAAGCCCTGAAACCCGATGGGCTGATGGTTGTAAATTTTTTGTTTGATGATATGGTTGTTAAAAAAAGCATCGCCGCTGCTTTCGTTGATCCAGATTCGCGAGGTGTAGACCGGGAATATATCAATATGGCCTTTTTTAAACGCCTCAAAGGCGTTGGTGCGCTCGGCAAAGAATCGGTAAGTGATGGTATCAAAGTTGAATTTTCCGTGATTACGGGGGGATTCGGCGTCCCACCAGCTTGTGCGGCGCTTGATTTTGATGTAGAGCCCCTCCTTGATCTCTCCGAGCTGATAAGATCCTGAGACTACAGGAAATTCAAAGTTGATTGTGTTGAAGTCCCGGTCTCTGTAAGCATGTTTGCAGAGGACGTGAAATCCGCCGGCTGCCTGAAGGTTTTTCCAGTGCACTTTTTTTGCGGTAAACCGGATCGTATGAGGATCTATGATCTCCGGCGGATGAAACCGCTCCATGTTGATTTTATGGGGTCCGGTCATGTTTTTGGGATTCATTACAGCGTCGTAGGTCCAGCGCACGTCTTCGGCGGTAATGGGCTGGCCGTCACTCCACCGGGCATCCGGGTCAAGATGGAAGGTATAGGTCTTCTTGTCCTCCGAGATCTGCCACCGGTCGGCCAGCCCCGGTTCATAGGCAAGGGTGGTGGGGTGCATGGAAAGAAGCGTCTCGAACATGTAGCCGAAAATTTCGGCGGACAGAACGTTGTTGTCCAGATAATAATTCAGGCTCTTGGGATACTGGCCGCCGAATGTGGTGATTTCGCCCCCTTTCTGAGCCTGAAGGGAGGCCAGGGGGTCCGGCTGGCCTTTGCCTTTATTTTCAGGCTGCCCGGTACCGCCAAAGGCGCCTGCCGCAAAAAGGCCGGCAACGATCAGAAAGGCTGTGACTGCGGTAAATTGTTTCATGGAATTTTAAACCCCTTTTAATACATCAATCATGGAAAACAGTCGGCCGCTGGCGCCGGCGTCTATTTTGGACTTAAGGAACCGGCAGGCATCCAGGGTGCCCTGCGCGTAAATGTCCCTTCCGTTGACATTATGAGAAAAAGAGAAGCCCACGGTTTGGTCTTGCGACGTCAGGGTATAGGTATGCCAGCCGTGGCCGTCCAGATAGGCTTCCGGAATTCCCAGCTGCTTTTTCTGGACCTGGGGGTCGCGGATTTTCACAATATTGCCTTCCGAAAAATCAAGCCCCAGGCGATTAAAGTAGCCCACCATGGCCTTTGCCGTTCCGCTGGTGTCCACCTTGGTTTTCTGGTGCGACTCCGTAATCTCCAGTGTATAGCCTTTAAACAGATCGGGAAAGTTTTCCGCTGCATAGGCCATCATGGCCTGAAACCCCACGATTTGTTTGGCCATATTCGGGGCGATCACCGCGCAGGTGTCGGACCGCGTAATCGTCTGCGCCAGTTTTTCCCTGTCTCCGCCGGTGGTCCCCATGACAAAAGCGATGGTGTTCCGGCAGTAGAATGCGGCGTTGTCATTGACCGCATCCGGAAGGGTAAAATCAACACAGATAAAGGGGCCCTCGCTGGATTTGATGGCGGAGACCGCGTCTTGCCGGGCCTCGGGTTTTATCAGCCGGATGGGGACATTCTCCACTGTCACGGAGTCGACCTCAATTTCCGAGCCGGTCAGGGACCTGGGGATCAACTCAATTGTTTCCTCGGCGATGGCATGCCTGGCAATCGCTGTGGCGACTTTGCCTGGAAGACCGTTTACCATAAGCTTTAGTCTGCCCATAAGAACTTCCTTTGGATAACGGGGTTTTTGGTAAGTGTTTAGCGCTTTAAAAACCCAAGCCGTTGGCTTGCTTTTATTGATGCAATCGTAAAAAAGTCAGTTTGATATCTAACCGCCTAAACGTCAAGACCTGATGAAAAAACTTTTGCCGCTGCCTGCGCTGCTTCTGCCGCGGTACGGGCAAGGACCGGGAATCGACCGGGCATGGCCGCCAGATGGGCGCTCAGGTTATCAACCACCCGGGGAATGAATTGACTGAAAAATGGTTTTCTTTTGACCGTGCTGAGATGGCCGAAGGCGCCGGCGGTCTGAAGGGTTCGGGTCAGGCGGCAGGCGGTATAACCGTTTAAGAATCGTTGGCGATCCACCGGCTGGTAGACTTCCAGGACTTTCGTTGCATAACCCAGCAGCGTTTCCTGAAGGCTTTCCGGCAGGGCGGCATAGGGGTCGGCAAGAAGAGCCGCGAGATCGTACTGGATGGGGCCGAGTCGCCCGGCCTGAAAATCAATCAAATACAGACGGCCCTTTCGGATCATAATGTTTCTGGACTGCAGATCCCGGTGCATAAATCCGTAAATCCCGTTTTGAACGGCAAGATCGGCCAGCTTAGAAAACTCCGGAGCGAGGGCTTCCTCATCCACGGACAGATTCAGACAGTTTTTGAGAAGCGCCTCCACGAAATAGCGGCACTCCTTTTCAAGGATCAGGGTTTTGTCGTATGCCGGGCTCTGATAGCAGACCGCCGTGTCAAAGTCATGGCCTCCGAGAACGGACATCCGGACCAGTTCTTCGATCGCTGTCTGGTAGATCCGCTCGACCGCGTCCGGCCCCGGCTTCTGTTTGATCCAGTCATAGAGCAGGGTGTCGCCCAGGTCCTCCAGAAAGACCAGGCCGCTCACCCGGTCGTGCAGATATATTTTTGGTACAGCAATGCCTTGTTTTAACAGATGGTGTCCAATGGCAACAAAGGCATCCACTTCTGAAGGGGCCGTGGGCTGAATGCCATGCTCCGATAAGATGAGGCGGAAAGCCCCCGCAGAAAGCCGGTACCAAGTCCGGTCCGAGCCGTCGCCGGCAAGCTTTTTTCGTCTTATGGCCGTTTGCTTCGGCCTGATGTTAAAAGCCTTTTCAAATGCCCGGGGCGCTGTTTC
>JAGYOT010000283.1 GCA_018399455.1 Desulfobacterales bacterium | reverse complement strand
GGGCTGCCCGGCAGGCCATCATCCGGGACAGGCTTTTTTTGCCGCTATAGTTTGAAATTAACAGTTACTTCAGCACATGCAAACAGCCGCCGGCTTGATATCAGGAAAGGAAATGACCATATTAACTATAGAGCACATCACAGCCAGATAAAAAGGGGGATATGATGCGGGAAGCCATGCTGTATAAAGAACTGGACAACAAGGAGGTTTACTGTTTTCTTTGCAATCATCACTGCAGGATCAAGCCTTCAGAATTCGGCAGGTGCGGTATGCGCCAGAATTTGAAGGGAATCCTTTATACTCACGCATACGGGGAAGTCATTGCCGCCAACGCCGATCCCATAGAAAAAAAACCATTATATCATTTTTTACCCGGCACCCGCTCTTTTTCCATTGCCACGACGGGATGTAACTTTCAGTGCGAATTCTGTCAGAACTGGCAGATATCACAGGCCAACAAACAATCTGAACGCCAGGTTCGCGGAATTGAGATGTCGCCGGAAAAAATCGTGGCGGAGGCAAAATCAAGGCACTGTGCGAGCATCGCCTATACCTATACAGAACCGACCGTTTTTTTTGAATATGCCTATGATACCGCACGGATCGCAAAAGCGGAGGGCATTGCAAACGTTTTTGTCACCAACGGCTTTATGACAAAGGAGGCCATTGAGACCTTTCAGCCCTACCTGGATGCCTGCAATGTGGACTTAAAGTCTTTTAGCAAGGATTTTTATAAGAATGTTTGCCATGGGCGGCTGCAGCCCGTCCTTGATACCATTCGCACCCTCAAAGCCTCGGGCATCTGGCTGGAAGTAACCACCCTGATCGTTCCCGGAAGCAATGACAGCCAAGCGGAGCTTAAACAGATCGCCGAGTTCCTGGCAAGCGTGGATACAGATATTCCCTGGCATATCAGCCGCTTTCATCCGGACTACAAATTTACGGACGGCGGGCCCACCCCGCTTTCCGTGATGAGAACCGCCTATGAACTGGGCAAAGCGGCCGGTCTGAAACACGTCTACCTGGGCAACGTCGCCGGAGAATCGCTGGATACCGACTGCCATTATTGCGGCCGGCGGCTGATCAGCAGAGGAATGGCCGGTGCGGAAATGAATCTTACGAAAGAGGCCTGCTGCCCCAGCTGTCAGAGAAAGATGGCCGGTGTTTTCAGGATTTCATGATGTCCCGGGGAGAAGGTTTTCGGCAGAATCGTTCCTTTTTCATTTCATGAGCAGAAGGCTTAGCGCCATCACCAGCATGCCGGCAAGCAGCCCCAAGATACTGTCGTGGCCCTTTCCATAGGCTCGGCTGGTGGGCAACAGCTCATCCAGACTGATATAGACCATTATCCCGGCAACACCACCGAACATAATTCCCATCAACTGAGGAGGGACCGCGCCCGACTCACCCCCGACGACCAGGCGGATGACCAGGTACGCTGCAATAGCCCCCACGGGTTCGGCCAACCCGCTCAGAACCGAATAGAAAAACGCGCGCCTCCGGTTGCCGGTGGCGTAAAAGATGGGCACGGAGACACTGATGCCCTCAGGGATGTTATGAAGGGCCAGCGCCACGGCGATGGCCAGGCCGAGCGCCGGATCCTGGAGGGCAGCCAGAAAAGTGGCCAGTCCTTCCGGAAAATTGTGGATGGCAATGGCAAGAGCAGTAAAAAGCCCCATGCGCAGAAGACGTTTTTCCCGGCCATTGGCGGCTGCCTCACCGCTTTCCATCTGCCTTTGAAATTCCTCTATTGAAACGGCTTCATCACGAAGCTCAGCCGTGGATTCCTGGTCCCGCGCTTCATGAGGATTCTTGGACGACGGGATCAGGTTGTCAATAATC
Source organism: Desulfobacterales bacterium (assembly GCA_018399455.1). GTDB lineage: Bacteria > Desulfobacterota > Desulfobacteria > Desulfobacterales > Desulfosalsimonadaceae > M55B175. The sequence continues at coordinate 1,965 of JAGYOT010000283.1, read as the reverse complement.
CCGATCAGGGCAATACCCCCGAAAAAGGAGGCCGCATTGACCCAGTGCCCCCAGTAATCCCCATAAGCCTCGACCATGGCATCCGTACCCTTGAGAAAAATCTCCACAAAAGAGACATAAAGCATGACGCCGGCAGAAAACCCGGTGGACACAGAGAGAAACCGAAAATTGCTCCGCTTCGCAAAAAATGCGATGCTGCTGCCTATTCCGGTGGCCATACCGGCAAAAACCGTCAAGCCGAGAGCCAGCCCGACATTGCCCATAACCGCCCCTTTTCGAGAAGAATTATTTTACTCAGCGACCGATAGCCCCGCATATCATTTTATCCTGTTTTTCGTATCAAAGGATACCAGGCCCTGAGATGCAGGGCATCCGGAACTTCAATGATCATTTCAACAATTCATAACGCATGCCCGTCATTTGAAACTGCTTCAGGCGGGGAAGAATGCTCTGTGACTGGATCGTTTGGATAATGGTTTGCTCCGGATGGGGGTCAATCCCGAGGGCGACCGTGTTTTCGAGCAGCTTTGCGGCCGCCTCCCGGCACTCCGGCAGACTTTTCACGTAACGACCGCGAAATATCAGCAGGGCATCCTGCGCCTCCAGGGGGAGATCACAGATTGACGGGCTTTTACTATGGAGTGTTCCTTCAATGCCGGAAGGCATGAATTTACGCCAGAAGTCAGGCCTCCTGCTCAACCGGGCCAGCATAATTGCCCTGAAATTGGACGCCTGATCCGATATGCCGCTTTTTCGAAGCTCCTCCTGCTCTTTTTTGTCCCAATTTAAAAGGAGCTTCAATTCCGGCATCGTCATCTCCGGCCCGAAATTGACCTTGCCCGCCCCGTAGGACCGAAGCGCTTCTGCGTCCTCAGGGCTCATATGATCCGAATAGTGCTGGGTAAACAAAAGCTTGATCCGGGGTGAGCGATACCTTGAGGCCACCTGATCCAGGCTTTCCACCTGCTGCGGCTGAAACCCGTCCTGGATCAGCGCAAAGGTCCGGCGCTGTTTTTCATAGTGAAGTTTCATATGGGTACCGGTCTGGGCGACGACAAAATCAAGACCGGCATCCTTGAGCATTTCCTCCTTCTGCATACCGGTTTGCATCAACTGAAGATATTGTTCGAATACGTCCGGTGCAGTAAGCCCCCCCTGCTGTTCCTCCGACCCTACTTCATAGGCAATCGGGCCGATGTTCATACGATTTCGCTCCTTTTCGCAAAACCGAATCAGTTCAAGCGTCGTGTCAGCGATCACCTGAACCGGCAGTTGACCGCCAACCAGCTCATCATCACGCCCGCTGGTCCCGTCGGCATGCCAGCAGGTAAACCCGGCCTCAAGGTCGCGGGTAATATTTGTTTTGACCCATGCCGTTTCCGTCTGCCGGTCGTAGCGCTTATGCGCCTCGATAATATAAGGGCCGCCGTGATCCCGGCCGAATACAATAGGGCCGTCATATCCGGCTTCAGATGCCAGCCGGTTTACCCGGGAAACAAACTGTCCGGCGCTCAGACCGGAGTACCCGCCGTCAATATTGACCTGGTTTAAGGTCGCCATGATGACCGGTACAGCGCCTTCCGCCTGGCAAGCGCCGAGACAGGCTTTTAACGGAAGCTCATCAGTGAAGCAGAAGGCCACGATAACCGGAGACTCTTCCTTTGCGGACCTTGCCTGCATCAGATACTGCAATAGATCCGGCATGGCCAGGCTGTGGTATGAATCGGTATGGGGCTTATCCGGGGACATTTTGGAATCCGGAAACCAAGGTTAAAAACAAGAAATCAACTTTGATGGCTTCGTAAAAACTGATTTTTTAATAGAATATCACGATTCAGTCCGGCCCATCCACATATTTTTCCGTTTGTGGATGGGCGCTGTCTGATTCCCCTGGATACGGGGGAGCATATTTTTCTAATACCGATAGTGATCCGGTTTATAGGGACCGTCGACCGGCACGCCCAG